>JALYZH010000353.1 GCA_030948945.1 Gemmatimonadota bacterium
CCATAAGCACTGGCGCAAAACTGTTCGTTGCCTACAACTGCCTCGACTGTCACGGCGCGGACGGATCGGGCGCGATGGGGCCGTCTTTCCAGGACGGACGGTGGCATTTCGGCGGGGCGCCCGGAGAAGTGTTCGAGTCCATCTATCAGGGAAGACCTGACGGAATGCCGGCCTGGGGCGGACGGATCACCAACGATCAGATCTGGATGCTCACCGCGTACGTGCGTTCATTGTCGTCGAAGGATCTGAGCACCGAGAATTTCACCGGCAAGACGATAGAACGCACCGGACACTGAGGGTTCAAATGTCGAGAAAAGCTCAAGGTCATTTCGTATTGGCCATTGTTTGTGTTGCGCCCATGTCTGCGAGCCTGACCGTGCAGCGGACACCGATCGCATTCACGATTGATCAGATAAAGAGTTATCCATCCCCCAAACAGCACACCGCGGCGAGCTGATAATTCCCGATGACACGCATCACTTCATGCGGCACTCGAACTCGGTGAAAGTCGACCGTGCGGTCGCCGAATTTCTGAGCCGCAAGCTGAAGGTTGGGGAAGCCCGCTGGGCGCCTACAATCCGTCATCGCCTGCCGGTTGGACTCGTCATTCTTTCTGCCTGCACCACAATGAGCAGGTTGGAGAGTCCAGCGCCCGCGATTGAAGCAGACCGTCCGGATTTCACAGAGAGTCCCACAACGGTACCGTCGGGTTCGGTCCAGGCAGAGGGCGGCTACACGTACACCAGGCAAGAGAACAGCACGAGCCAGTCGATCGGCGAGCTTCTCGTTCGCGTGCCGGCGGGCCCCCGCGCTGAGCTTCGAGTTGGATTCAATTCCTACTGGATCGAGCACGCCGCGGGTCTGGTGCGACGGGGCTTACAGGACATGGCAGTTGGCACCAAAATACGACTCATCGAGCACGGAGAGCGCTCAACCGTTCCGAATGTGTCCATTATCGTGCTTTCTACGCTCCCAACGGGACATCGGAGTATCGGGAGCAGAGCAATGCAGCCAACCGCAAAGTTCGCCCTCGGCTGGCAGTTGAGCGAGAGGTTCTCTCTCCAGTCCAACCTCAATTACTCCTACGCGATCGAAGACGGAACACGATTCTCCCAGTGGGCGAACAGCGCCTCGTTCGGCGCGGACATCACGCCACGCCTGGAGACATTCGTCGAATGGTTCGGGACGAATCCGGTGTCGCTGGGAGCCAGACGAGCGGATTACCTGAATACGGGCGCGGCAATGAAATTCGGCGGCTCATTCAGGCTCGATGCGCGCATAGGAACCAATGCCCGCACCACCCGAAACTATTTCGCCGGACTCGGCGTCTCTCGACGCTGGTAAATCGCCTCCTTACGGACCTGATCGCTGCCAACGCTTCTTCCTACCACACTTCTCTATGCGACCATTCCGGTTGTCTTCACTATACTCGGAGCGGGATTAGCAGCATACTGGCCTCGCGTTGCGGGATGGCGCACATACGTCTTGCACCTAGCCGCCGGCGTTGTGTTTTCGGTAGTCGCGGTGGAACTGCTACCGGAAATTGCGCGACGAGCTCTGATAACCGATGTGATCATCGGCTTTGCCGCCGGGATCATCACCATGGTCGCGGTCGACGAAATCATGGACCGTATCAGGGAGCGCGCAAGTAAGAACTCAGCATCTAACGAACGAGCAAAGAGTCCCGCTGAGCCGGGAAGAGACAGCGAAACTCGCGACGTAACCGGACTCGCGATTGCAATAGGCGTAGACTTCGTGCTCGACGGACTTCTCCTTGGTGTAGGTTTTGCGGCCGGTGCTCGTATCGGAATTTTGCTCGCCCTTGCTGAAGCGGTAGAACAGCTCGCAGTCGGTATGGCGTTCGCCGTCGAGCTCCGGGCCGCAGGATCGACCGCAGTGCGCGCGCTGTTGTTGAGCGGCGCATTATCGCTTCTGGTCTATGTAAGCGCGGTTGCCGGTGGGACCATCCTGAGTAATCTGGGCGGCGCTCCGATGGAAGCCATCCTTTCCTTTGGCCTCGCGGCCTTACTCTATCTTGTCACCGAGGAGCTACTTCGCGAAGCACACGAAGAGGGTGAAACGCGAATAGGCACTGCACTCTTCTTCGCTGGCTTCCTCTTATTTCTCATCGTTGGAATGACGCTCGGATAGCCAACATATGCGGCGGCCGGAGTGAGAATCCTTGTCATCGACGACGAGGCGAAAGCGGCGGAACAACTTGCGCGCGCGCTGACGGAGTGTGGGTACCAGGTCGATACCGCTCACGGTGGTCGAGATGGCCTCGAAGCAGCCAGCGCCTCCAACTACGATCTCGTAGTCTCGGATATTATGATGCCGGGCTTTGACGGTTTCTCCATTGTGCACGAACTGCGTCGTATCGGCAGAAATACTCCCGTCTTATTTGTTACCGCCCGGCACGACTTGGATGCAAGGGTTCGAGGCCTCGACCTAGGCGCCGACGATTACTTGATCAAACCCTTCGCGTTGCCGGAGTTGCTTGCGCGCGTCCGAGCGTTGCTCCGAAGAAGGGCCGTGCCGAACATTTTAGTCTACGAAGCGGATGACCTCGTGCTCGATCTACAGTCAAGACGGGTCACCCGGGGAAACCAGCGCATCGAACTCACACCCAAGGAGTTCGCACTCCTTCAGTTTTTTCTCGAACACAAGGGCGAGGTTGTGTCCAGAGTTCTTATTGCTCAGCACGTATGGGACATGGACTTCGACAGCGGTACCAATATCATCGACGTTCAGATCAAACGGCTCCGTATGAAAATCGAGCCACCCGGCGCCAAACCTTTGATCCACACTGTTCGCGGTGTCGGTTATGTATTAGGGGATCGCGCCGCACCGGTTAGTTCCGGTCTGTGAAGTCGCGGTCTCTCGCTACCCGACTGACTCTTTGGTACGGCGCGACGGCGTTCCTCCTCCTTGGCTCGGTTGCGTTGGTGCAGTATCGCACGCTCGATCAGGACCTCGCCGGAGAAGACGATCAGCTCCTTCTTGAAACAGTCGCCGCTGCGAAAACCAGAGCCACCCCTCTACCAGAAATCGGCGCTGCGCACGCGCTCTTGGGCCCGCGTGTGCGATTGGTTGACGCCAACTGCAGGGTGATCCTGGGTCAGCCGAAGACGAAGGGGCCGCCAACGGTATGCGATCCGCCGTGGAGGGACTCGCCAGAGTTTAGGACTTGGATTTCCCCCGGCGGACGCGTCTGGCGCAGTCTCGCGCAACGACTGCGCGGCGATGAACCCATTCTAATTGGATCCATAGGGCGACCCGTCTGGATCGAAGCAACCTTGGATCGTTGGACGGACATGGCCATTCTTGCCGGTTATAGAAGAAAGCTTTCCATTCTTCTCCCGGTTGCATTGTTTTTATCGGCTCTCCTTGGGTTCGGTATTGCCCGCCATGAACTTTCGCCGCTCACGACGCTGGCCCTGTCTCTGTCGAAGGTCGACGCCGCTTCATTGCATGAGAAGATTGCCCTTCAAAACGGTTCGCAGGCCCCCCGCGAGGTGGTACTTCTTATTGACTCATTGGAGACAATGCGTCTCCGACTCAACGAGCAGTTTGCGCTGTTGACTGAGTTCTCTGCGGAACTTGCCCACGAATTCCGCACCCCCGTCCATATCCTAAAGCAACAAGCGGAGCTTGCGCTGAGTAAGAACCCGACTGCTCAAGAGTTTCGCGAGGTCCTCTCGTCCAGTCTGGAAGAACTCGAACGACTTCATCGCATGGTCGATGACACGTTGTTTCTCGCGCGAGCTGCAGATCCTCGATCAGCCGTAAACAAGAGCGTTGTTGACATCAATGAGGAACTCGAGCACGTCGCTGGTTTTCTCGACGCGCTTGCGATAGACAAAGGAGTTTCAGTGACTCATCAGGCGACGGAGCCAATGTTCGTCCTGGCCGATCGCATGCTTCTCAGGCGCGCGCTTGTGAACGTCGTCCATAACGCGATCAGTCATACTCCCGCGAATGGCGAGGTAAGCCTTTCCGTGATTCGAACCGGTGAGGCAGTGGTGATCAGAACGACCGATACCGGAGCCGGCATCCCGTCGGCTTCGCTCCCTCACGTCTTTGAGCGCTATTTCAGAGTTTCTGGAAGCGAAGCAGACCGAGAAGGAGCTGGGCTCGGGCTGGCAATAGTGCGCGGTATTATGACGCTCCACGGAGGAAAGGCGACTATAAAAAGCGCGCTCGGACAAGGAACAACGGTGTCGCTGGAGTTTCCGGTTAGTCGCGAGCGATGGACCGCTGCTCCAATTCTGACAAAAATGTAATCAAGGAGCGGACGCGCTTTAGCAGGCCTGGGATTAGCGTTTTGTGATGCCACCACGAGGAAGTCCTGGACCACAGATCGTTGCACTACTCGCTTTGCTCGTCGCTGCCCGCTCCGGTCACGCGCAGTCTCCTTCAGCACTCGGACTGCAAACCGATACACTTCGCCTGACACTCGCCGAAGCTCGCTCGCTCGCGTTGGAAGCAAGCCCTGAGTTGCGAGCTGCCAGAATGGACACGGCAATCGCGCGAGGGGAGCTTAAGCAAGCAGGCGTTCTTTTCCGGAACAATCCTTGGGTCGATGTGCTCACCGGCACTCCAGGCACTGAAGTCGGTGTCTCCCAAGAATTGGAAGTAGCCGGGCAGCGGGGCGCGCGGCGGGCCGCCGCTTTCGCAGGCGTGGAGCGAGCGAGGGCCAGCGTTCTCGACACCACTCGTATTACTCTGGGCGAGGTCGATCGAAGATTCTTCAGACTAGCAGCCGCGAATGAAAGAGCAACTCTGGCACTGGAAGGACTTTCTCTAAACGAGAGACTGGCAGCCGCAACTCGCCAACAGCTTGGGGCTGGCAAGATCAGTAAGCTCGAAGACAATCTCGCTACGGTGGAACTTGGACGATCTCGCGCTCGCAGTCTGGCGACGAAACGAGAGCGAGAGCGCTTTGAAAGCGATTTACGCGTCGTCCTGGGACTTCCCCCACGTCAGCCTATCGCTCCAATAGTAGACTCGACCCTGACGCCGAACCCACGACACGTCCTGGTAGATGTCGGCGTCGACTCTCTCACTTCGCTCGCTCTCAGTAGGCGGCCTGATCTGATCGCGCTCGCCGCGACGGCGCGGCAGGCGCGCGCGTTGGCGTCGACAGCGAGAAGAGAAGCCTTTCCCAATTTATCGATCCGGGTTTCCTCCCAGCGGACCGAGGGAACCGGGACAAGGGTACTGAGGCCTGGCGTGGGGCTGTCGGTTCCCATTTTCAACCGGAACCGGGGCGACGTCGAAGCTCGGACAGCAGAAGCGCGGAAGGCTGACCTTCAAGGGGCGGCTCTCGCGGCCGAAATACGTCTTGACGTCGCGCGTTCGTGGGACGCCTACCTCAGTGGAAATGCGGAAACCGACCTACTTCAGAATACTGTGCTTGCACCCGCGCGGGAAAACCGGCGTCTTCTGGAGATCGCCTACAGGGAAGGGAAGGTTGGCCTTCCGGTCGTGCTGCTGATTCGGAATCAAGTCATTGATGCGGAACTGGACTACTGGGCGGCGTGGCTCGCTGAGCGGGAAGCTTTGACAGACTTGGTCTTGGCCACTGGCGGTCCGTAAGTCGATGCCTGATACAGGTAGGGAGACGGACGGATTCTGGCGCGCTGAAGCGATGCGTCGATGGTGGCCCGTTCTCATGGTCGCCGCCGTTGTCATGCTTTTCCTCATTGTCTTCATAGGACGGCGCGGTAAGTCGGCGAGCACGGGGAAGGCTGCACCGATAGCAAATGCCGCCACCAACGACAGCATCGTGATCCTCGATTCCGCTGCGCTTCGTCTTGTCGGCATTGAGATGGCCACGGCAAAAGCTTCTGGGTCCGCTGGCCTCATCGCGAATGGGACCATCACGTTCGATGCGAACCACGTCTCCCTTATCGCGCCTCGCGCGGAAGGTCGTGTGGTATCCGTCCTCGCAGATCTTGGGCAACAGGTGCGCACAGGCTCGGCGCTCGCAGTCTTGAAAAGCGCGGACGTTGGTCAAGTTCGCGGAGAAGTTGCGCGCGCGCGGGCGAATCTCGATGGGGCTCGCGCGAACTATGAGCGTGAAAAGCGGCTGTTTGAGCAATCTGTCAGTTCGCAGAAGGATATGCTCGACGCACAGGCGGCCTATCGTTCTGTCGAAGCCGACTACAATGCAGCCGTCGCCCGACTTGGATCGCTCGGGGCGGCTGCCGGATCGGGCGCCACATATAGCCTGGTGACACCGATCCCCGGAACGGTCGTCGAACGCAACGCGACTCCAGGTCAGATCGCTGGTCCCGCGACGAGCCTGTTCACGGTCGCTGACCTAAGCCGCGTTTGGATTACAGTGGATCTGTATGAAGCGGATGCAAACCGGGTGCATTCCGGAACCGCCGCGTTTGTCTCACCGAGAAGTCTTCCCGGAGAAACCTTTCCTGCTCGCGTGACGTTCGCCGGCGGAGTCGTGGACGCCACTACTCATACAGTGAAACTGCGCCTGGAGGTATCGAACCCGACTCGCCGCCTGCGGCCCGGAATGTTCGCGGAAGTTCGTTTTGAAACGATTCTTAAAGCTTCGGATACCACTGGCAGAACCGGAGTGGTTGTACCAGAGGACGCTGTGCAGGATGTCAACGGCAGATCCGTTGTGTTCGTTCCCAGCGGCGCCCCCGGCAAATTCATTGCGCATCCGGTGACGGTCAGCGGTACGGCGATGGGGCGCATGGTCACTGTCACATCGGGCCTCAGATCGGGCGACCAGGTTGTCGTCAAAGGAGCCTTTCAGCTCAAAGCCGAACTGACGAAGGGCAGTTTCGGCAAAGACGTGGACTAACGTTGATCGACCGCATTCTGGAGTTCTCTCTCAAGAATCGTTTCCTGATCATCCTCTTCGCGGTCGGTGTATTGGCGGGAGGAGTGTTTGCGTTCACGCGCCTTCCGATCGACGCATTCCCTGATGTTTCGCCCGTCCTTGTACAGGTGATTACCGAGACACCCGGTCTCGCTCCCGAAGAAGTGGAAAAGTTGGTGACCTACCCCGTAGAGGTTGCGATGAACGGGCTGCCGGGGGTTTACCAGACGAAGTCTCTTTCGGCTTTTGGCATCAGTCAGGTTTCCGTCTATTTCAACGACAATGTCGACATCTACTTTGCTCGGCAGCTCGCGCTGGAGCGGTTGAACGATGCACGAGAACAGATCCCTCCGGGATTAGGTAACCCTAGGTTGGGACCAATTACGACGGGCCTCGGACAGGTCTACCAGTACGTGCTCGATGCACCTGGCGTGGATGCAATAAGCGTGAGAACGCTTCAGGACTGGACGATCAAGTACAACCTGCGGACTGTACCCGGCGTCACGGAAATTCTGTCGGTGGGCGGAGGAGTCAAGCAGTACCAGGTAAGAGTCGACCCTCGTGCGCTGCGGCAGTATGGCGTGACGATCTCACAGGTTCGTGAGGCTCTCGTCGCGAACAACAGAAACGTCGGCGGAGGCTTTGTTGTACGGGGCTCTGAGGAATATCTAATCCGCGGGCTCGGATTAGCCGAAACTCTCGACGATCTTGGGAGCGTCATCGTAGCGACTCACGCGGGAACACCGGTTTACGTGCGCAATGTCGCGGCTTTGAGTTTCGGCCCTGAGGTTCGACGCGGCGCTGCGACGATGAATGGTCGCGGCGAAGTGGTAATCGGTGTGGTTCTCAAGCGCATCTATGAAAACACCTCCCAGGTAATCGACAGAGTGAAGGTCAAGGTGGCGGAGATCAATGCGACCCTGCCGAAAGGCGTTCGTATCAAGCCGTACTACGACCAGTCCGACTTAGTGAGGCGAGCGGTGGGAACCGTTCGCGACGCGCTCCTCGAAGGCGCGTTTCTCGTCATCATCATCCTCTTCCTTTTTCTTGGCAATGTTCGTAGCGCCTTGATTGTTACCGCGATGCTGCCGTTGTCATTACTGCTCGCGATCATACTGATGCAATATTTCGATTTCAGCGCGAATCTCATGAGTCTTGGTGGACTCGCGATAGGGATAGGTATGATGGTGGATGGCGGCGTAGTGATGGTGGAGAACGTCTATCGCCACAAATCGGAGGCCGACGACGGGGACGCAGATGGGCTCGTGCTGCTTTCCGCGAAGGAGGTTGGACGTCCGATCACGTTCGCTATTGCGATCATCATTCTTGTCTTCCTCCCGCTAATCACGCTTCAGGGCGTTGAGGGAAAAATGTTCAGGCCGATGGCCTTCGCTGTGATCTTCGCCATGGTCGGATCGCTCCTGTTTTCTCTCACTGTGATTCCGGTCCTTTGTTCGTACTTCCTCAAAGGTGGAGCGGAGGGCGACACGTGGATCATGCGGCAGGTAAAAAAACCTTACTTGCCTTCGCTGAAATGGTCGCTCGCGAACCGCGATAAAACGGTCGCTGTGGCAGTGGCGGCCCTCATCTTCAGTCTTGCCCTAATTCCTTTTCTTGGCACGGAGTTCATACCAATTCTGGAGGAAGGCTCGATACTCGCGCGCGTAACACTCCCGCCCTCCGCCGGACTCGATGAGACTGTACGCGCGGGGCTAGTACTTGAGCGCATCATCAAGTCTTTCCCAGAAGTGCAAGACGTGGTGACCCGCACCGGCAGGGCTGAAGCGGGAGGCGACCCCGACCCAGTCAATTCGTCGGAAGTAATCATCACGTTGAAGCCGCAGGGCGACTGGAAAACGGGGCGATCAAAGGCGCAGCTGGTAACCGCGATGGACAGGGCGCTTGCAGAATACCCTGGCGCCGCAATCAGCTTCACTCAGCCCATTGCCAACCGAGTCGACGAGTTGCTCAGCGGGGTGAAGGCCCAGCTCGCGATCACACTGTTCGGCGAGGATCTCGCTCAGCTCGTAACGGCTGCGTCAGCGATTCAGAATGTTGTAAGCGCAGTTCCTGGGGCGGCCGATGTCCAGACCGAGCAGGTCTCGGGTCAGGCGCAGCTGCAGGTTCGCATCGATCGAGCGGCCATTGCCCGATACGGCCTGAACGTAGACGACGTTCAGAACCTGATAAGCACCGCATTCGGCGGCGCGGAAGCTGGTCAGATATTCGAAGGCACGCGTAGGTTCGATGTGAACGTCCGGCTCGACGAGCCTTTCCGGCAGGACGCGCAGGCACTCGGTGCTCTCATTGTTCCAAGCACGATTACGCCAGCGGGCGTGCCCCTCTCCGAGGTCGCCGAAATACGAACGATCACCGGGCCCAAACAGATCAACCACGATGACGGGCACCGGCGAATCGTGGTCTCGCTCAATGTGCGCGGCCGAGACATGGGCGGCTTTGTGTCGGAAGCGCAAGCGCGGATAGCGGCATCCGTCAAGCTCCCGCCAGGATACTTCGTGACGTGGGGCGGTCAGTTCGAGAATCAGCAACGGGCAATGAAAAGACTCTCAGTGATCGTGCCGATTACGATAGCGCTCATTTATCTGCTTTTGTTTTCAAGTTTCGGCTCACTGAAGCAGGCGGCTCTAATAATTCTCAACGTCCCCTTTGCGCTGATAGGTGGGATCTTGGGCCTCCTGATGTCGCGCCAATATCTGTCAGTACCTGCGTCGGTCGGATTCATCGCTCTGTTTGGAGTCGCTGTCCTGAACGGCGTCGTCCTTATCAGCTACATCAACAGTCTGCGCGACGAAGGCCTGCCGCTCGAACGGGCGATCTACGAAGGCACTGTGCTTCGACTGCGGCCGGTTCTCATGACCGCGACTGTCGCGATTCTCGGCCTGGTACCGCTGCTATTTTCGCGCGGAGCGGGGTCTGAAGTTCAACGTCCGCTTGCCGCGGTAGTGGTAGGAGGATTGTTGACGTCCACCGCCCTCACCCTCCTCCTGTTACCGACCTTGTACGCGTGGTTCGAAGGTCGTGGCGCTGAGATGGCAATCGTCGAATGAGAAGAACTCACGAATGAGCAGACATGCAACCTTTTGGCTTCTTGGCGCTTTTATCATATCGGTTTCGGAGCCCGGGCTGGCACAGAACACGCGGCAAATCGCGGACACTGTCAAGCCGATCAGCCGGTCAGATGTGATGGTAGGATCTGCTGTGGGTTCAGTGCTCGGGGGATTTGTCGGTGCTATCGCTGCCGTGCCAGCGGCGTGCGGGCAGTACATACGCACTGGGCACTGTCAGGTTCCCAAGATGGCCATCGGGTTTGGAACCGGGACTTGGTTTGGAACGACCGTTGGCGCCGCTTGGTCGGCGCATAGAGGACAATGTCGTTGGCCCGAAAGGGTGTTGCGCTCCGCTGTTGGAGCACTTGCCGGTTATGGTGCGAGCCTGCCGATAGTTGCGGCGACACGTGGATTCGTGCGGATTGGCGCCGCACCTATAGTTCCGCTAGCCGGTGCGGCTGGAGCGACTCTCGCGCTGGGACATTGCCTCAGCCCCTAGCTGGGGTAGTCGAGGATTTGGGCGCCAGAATCGGATAATACTCGAGGGAATTCATGTTCGATAATTGTTTGCGTCGTAAGATTTGCGCGATTGTGGTGGTCGCTATTCTGGCATGTCCGAGACTCGCCAGCGCCGAGGCCGATAGCTGCGGGAGCATCACTACCAATCACGAGACAGGTCGTCGCGTCGCCCTAGGCGCGGCCGCTGTAGCGGGAAATGCAACGCTATTCGTGTATTTCAAGCACGCATGGTGGTCTGGAGCGCCGACAAGAAATTGGTGGGTCGGCAACGACATAAACGACGCGCAGTTTGGCAATCAGGACAAATTCGGCCACTTTTTTGGCGGATTCCAGCTGACCAGGCTTGGAACGGGTGCGCTCAAGGTCGCTTGCATCTCTGACAGAAAAGCGGTCTTATGGGCAGCGCTGTACGCGTACATGTCGCAATTCGAAATCGAAGTCTACGACGGAACTCAGGACATCTACGGCTTTTCTCCCAATGATCTGGCCGCGGACGTGGCGGGAGAGATGTTCGGAGTCGTCTGGCATCGCACGAAATGGCTTCAGAACATAAAGCCCACGTTCTCGTATGCCCCCACCGCGGCAGAACGAAACAGAAACTTGCCTGGCCGCGGTGGTGAGCCGCGTCCGTCAGTCGATTACGCGGGGCAAACGTACTGGTTTTCAGCCGATATCCACGCGCTGCTGCCCAACAGCGCAAAGCCTTTCTGGCCCAGCTTGATTCGCCTGTCAGTTGGCCATTCGATCACTGACTTCGTTGACCCGGCGACAGGTGCGGGGCTTCAGGGCCGCCGCAAGATCCTGCTCTCGCTGGATCTCGATCCCGAGCATTTGCCCGGCGACAGCCCTGTGTGGCGGGCAATAAAACATCAATTGAGCTTCTATCACTTTCCTGCCCCGGCCTTTCAGTTCACTCCCAGGGCTCGCGGCATCGCGTGGTACAGGTGAAATCATGCAGGAGCGCAGTCGGAGGTGCCACGTTCGCTCGGGCGCAATTCCACGAGCCGGCTGCTCTCACTCCCTTGCCAAAGCATTCTGTCAAAATTGTAATTCAGCAATCATCGCGTGACTAACCGAACGAATTCACCTTTAGCTGCATACTATCGGGTGCCAGTTCCGGTGAACCGTCGACGCGGCAAGGCACACCTATCAATACCCACTTAGAGAAAATGTTATGATCTACGACAAGAACATGAATGGCGTGCGAATCGTTGCTATCCTTTTGCTATCTGCGCTTTGTGCGTGTTCCGGAGGAAGTTCCGACCGTCACGCCGAGAAAAAACAGAGGAAAGAAGAAAAGAAAATGGCAAAGGAGAAAAAGCAGAAGCCAGCGGAGGACGGAGGCGGTGGGAAATCGACCAATTCCTCGATGAAGGGTGCTTCGACGGCGGACGCTTCACAGTTTGCTGCGACTGGGTGTGATGCATCGCTGTGGAACCACGTTTACGATCCAACCCGCCTGCAGCAGGTGACGCCGTGTGTATCAGTTAGCGGCACGGTTCAGGAGTCGGCCGCGGATGATGATGGTGATCAACACTTCCTGCTCAAGCTTGATCCTGGACAAGAGGCCCTTGTGAACAAGAAGAATCAAAAGCAAAAGGGCGGGGCGCTTGTAGTCGAAATCGTCTGTGCGAATCCGATCACTCTGCAGAAGGCGAAGGCGGCCTGCGCGGGTTACACGAATCGGATTCCCAAACCGCAGGTGGGATCGCACGTCAAGGCAACGGGCACCTATGTGATTGACACGCACAACGGATGGGCGGAAGTGCATCCCGTGTCGACGTTGCAGAAGATGTGACGACCTTATTCAAGAGTGTTCTGACCGATCCATCCGGGCATTGAACCCCACCATCCGACGTTCCGATAAGGCTTCGGTCAACCAGTTACGGTCACAGTCGCGCGCATCCATGGATGAATGCAGCACTGGTAGTGCTCTGTGCCAGCCGTTGTCTCCACATCACCCATGAATGTGGTGCCCGAGGCCACCATATCGGCGGCTGTCAATTGCTTGCATTCCGGAGCTTCGACGGTATTGCCCGACGCTTGGTTCAGGCTGAGCACAATGCCTCCACCGAATTGTGCGACTGACGTGAAGGTATGCACTTCGCCGCCGTCGTTTGTCGCGGTAATCGATTGCCCAATGCGGATCGTCAAGTTTGGCGGCACGAATTGCCACGCAGCGACGCGCTGTGTCGCGTTCAGCTCGCTATTGAATTGGGCGAACGTCATGTTGCCTTGTTTGGAACAGGCTCCGGCGCCAAGAGCGGCATTGAAGGATATTGGGTCGCACTGGTCCTGCATGCTTACGTGAGCATTCGCGTTCGCCGAAGTGGAATCGCCGCAACCAACAAAGGCGATGGTCGCCAAAGCAATCCCTATTGAGCACAGAGTGCGGTACATACTAGGAGTCTCCAACTGATGGGTCGCCGCCGACGCGCCCACGAATCGTCGGGGCGGCATTGTAGTGGGTCACGCGGGGTTCCTGAATAGAAGTTGGGCGTTCTGGCAATCCTAGCGAACGCCCGGCGGACGCCGCCCTCGGTCCTGCGAAATGCAGCCGCTACCCAGTCAACTGCAGAACGCGGCTCGCTCGGCGACCGGAACTCCACCTGACCGACGCGTTCGTTCCCACCGACGAGCGTAGTAGGGCTGATCTCGCCGGACGATTCAGGTAGCCTGCGCGGTCTTAGGATACTCTCACGTAAGTACCCGTCCCTCCAGCCGCCTGTCACATCTACATTCCGGCTTATTGTCGGCATTGGGGGCATGAAGCACGTCGCAATCGTAGCCGGCGTTTTTGGTGGGGCTGTTGCCGTGCTTGGGTTCACCACAGGCAGGCCCGACTCTGATCCAGCGCGCTATGCTGTCCACTCCGCGGTCGAGCGCACCAGCGATCAGGACACCATCACTGAAGTGTCCATGCGCAACGTCAACTTCTACCTCATGCCCAACGGCGCTCTACGCATCCGCAAGATGCGCGGCACGATGCGCTCGCTGAAGGGAGGGTCAGTCGTTTTCGACGACAAGAACTCTTTCATCATGCACCTCACCTACGCCGAAATCGGTCTCAACGGGACGGACATCACGACGCTGATGAACAAGTACATCTTCGCCTATCCCGGCGCACCGCTCAAACGGCTCCAGGTGCATATGTCAGGGTCGCAGATCGTTCAGACGGGCGTCATGCACAAGATCCTCGACATTCCGTTCAAGATTACGGCCGATGTATCAGTCACCACGGAGGGACTGATTCGACTGCATCCGGTGAAGACAACGATACTCGGCGTCGATGGTGGCAAGCTCATGCGCGCTTTCGGTCTCAGCCTCCAGAAGATTCTCGACCCTAGTAAGGCGAACGGGGTTACGGTGAAGGGGAACGATCTTTTCCTCGATCCGGTGCGAATCCTCCCACCACCTGCGATCGAGGGGCACGCCACCGCGATACGAGTCGACGGCGATCAGCTCGTACAAACCTTCGGCACCGAAGCGGAGTCGACGCCGCTTCCTCCGCCCGACACATCGGCGTCCGCCTATATGTTCTTTAAAGGCGGGACGCTCCACTTCGGCAAGCTGCTAATGCTCGATGCGGAGATGCAGATCGTAGATCTTCGCCCCACGGGATTTTTCAACTTTGAACTGGACAAATACAAAGACCAGCTCGTCGCCGGTTATGAACGAACGCTACCGAGTCTGGGGCTTGAGGTGTACATGCTTGGCCTCGAAAAGCTCGCGACGGGCAAAGCCACAACCGCGGAGCTACCGCGGTACCTGGCGCGATCTCTCGGCGAGTACGCGGTCAGGAAGACGGCGGCGCAGGCGGCACTCCGCCAAAAGCATTGATGATCGCGAGCCCCATGTTTGCCATCGTCAGCAGTGGCTCGTTGTCCAGGATCCAGCGCTGATCTTTATTCTCCCTCGTCAT
>JALYZH010000413.1 GCA_030948945.1 Gemmatimonadota bacterium
CTTCTCTTTCGCGCCGAGCTCCGCCAGAACCTGATCCACCACCGTCCGCTGCTCTTCCCAATTGGGATGGCTCGCGTCGATCACGTGCAGCAACAGATCCGCCTCGTTCACTTCCTCGAGTGTCGCGCGGAAGCTCGCCACCAGATTGTGCGGCAGCTTGCGAATGAATCCGACCGTATCGGTGAGCAGAACCTGGGCGTTCTCTCCTAGATCAATCTCCCTCGTCAAAGGGTCCAGCGTTGCGAACAGCCGGTCCTCGACAACAATCTCCGGTGCGTGTCCGATGGCGCGAAGAATCGACGACTTGCCGGCGTTGGTGTACCCAACCAGCGACGCGCGAAAGGCATCGCGTCGTCCGGATCGCTGCACTTCACGCGACTTCTGAACGTCGTCGAGCCGGCCCTTCAGCAGCTTGATGCGCTGGTTGATCAACCGCCTGTCGGTTTCCAGCTGCGTTTCACCAGGTCCGCGAACTCCGATGCCTCCGCGGAATTTCTCGAGGTGGGCCCACATTCGCATCAGCCTCGGCAACATGTACTGAAGCTGCGCCAACTCCACCTGCATCTTCGCTTCACTCGAGCGCGCCCGAGTCGCGAAGATATCGAGGATCAGCTCGGCGCGATCGATTACCCGCTGGCCAGTCGCGTCCTCGATGTTCTTTCCCTGCGACGGCGACAACTCGTCGTCGAACACGATCAACGAGGCGTTCTTGTCGTCGATCGCCATGCGCAGCTCCTCGACCTTTCCCTTCCCCAGATACGTCGCCGGGTTGGGCTTGTCGATCTGCTGCGTCACCTCTCCCACCACGACTCCGCCAGCGGTCTCCACGAGCCTCTCGAGCTCCTCGAGATGCTCACCCATCTGGTGCTTTACACTCGAACCCTTGCGCGGCGCCCCAACGAGGATCGTTCTCTCGACCGGGGGCCCCAGCTCAATCAATTCTTTGGCGATCTGCTACCTCGGATTGTTATGCGCCCCACCGATGCGGAGCAGCGACAGATAACGCTGTAAGGTACCGTGAAAACTGCCGAGCGGTGTAGCGACTGTCACCTGATTGCCGCACGGCCACTACGGATCGACGCAAGCGTGCCGGACCCGAATCGCATAAGGGTCGCGGCGGCGTTTCTGGGTCTGAGCAAATACCGCACAAGACACCTCATCCTATCGGCCCGCCGCTCTCTCGACCTATGCTGGAATGACAAGTATTCGAGACGACCCACCTTGCGCGGTGGAGACAACAGTCTGCGACCTACGTCAGCGCTCAAGAGTGAAATAACCGGGTCTCTCCGGATCACCCGACGCACTTCGTCAGGCACGGGCGTGGCTAGGAATTCCGCGCCGAGATTGAGCCCCAAAAAGACCATGCGTTGTATTCCCAGCTTCTCAGTAAAGTCGATAACCTCATTCCAATCGATCTCAGCCTGGTAACCTCTAATCAGTTCAGAAACTCCGCAGATCCACTCCCACCGCTCCCAGCGGTGCTTGGCGCCGTGGGCGCACAGAACAAAGAGTAGGTCGCTCGGCGGAAAGCAAGAAACCTGACCGCCTCCAAACAACGCACATTGGAGTCGTGGCAAGATGAGCTCGAATTGGATTGGGAACGCCATGATGTAAGGCGCAATAGCCCAGTGGATCTCCACTCGAGGCTTTCCATCCGAGCTTACCAGATCGAATGTGTACTCCCAACCGAGAAAAGATTCTTCGGTTGAATGCTCGCTAGGAGGTCCCGATAAGGAGTACCCGCAACCTTCCACAAGATCTCGGGCCTCGAGCGCGCGATCTTTGGGAACAAGGATGTCAAGATCGCTGAACTGGCGCAGCGCCAGGTTGCCGTAAAGATAGTGAGCGAGAAATGGTCCCTTGTAGGGGACCGCCGGAAGGGAATGAGCGCGGAACAATTGCAAAAGCTCCAGCAGTTTTCCAGTCAGGAAAAGGCTGCGTCGAGTGTTGGCCTCAAAATCGGTTCTTAGCCGACGTTGGATCTCTACCGGCACTTCCGGAATGCTGAGCGCATTTAGATGCCAGTGGAGAAGCGGCATCATGCCGTGCGGCCGCGCAAGGCGCAGCAAGTACTCCCAGTCGATCGGTCCCTTGACTATTCCTTTGATCCGCGCGACCGATTCCTGATCGAGCGTTTTACGCGCACAGCACCGGAGTAGTTCACTCTCAGGCGCAGCGGACATCTCGCTCCACGAGGGCGGCCAGCTCAGGCAATCCGCTCGACTCACGGTCCGACCGCAGACGGCGTATCGGAACCCGGTTTGCAACTACTGCGCAGTGTGCAAAGTGGGAAGCCATACGCCTGGAATCCAGCAGGCGGGCGGTATAGGTGTGCCGAATCAGCTCTATTAGCGCGTCCTGCGCATTGATCTCTTCTATCTGCCGGCAAGTCCCCTCGGCCAGTACATAAATGCGCCGCAGCAGCGGTGGCGATGTCGAGAAACCTTTCGCAACCAGATACCCGGTTTTGTCGGCGACGACATTAGAAGCCGACTCCAGAGAGCCAACGAGACTCGCACCCTGCGGAAGCAGTCTCAGTTGCGGATAACCTGGCTGAACGAGCACGTCGTCGTCTCCGACCGTCAGAGCAACTACATCGTCTGCAACAATCGCGTGCCCTCGCGCGTGCAGAGCAGCTGCCAATGTCGATTTTCCCCACCCTGACGCACCGAGGAAAGCAACAGCTCCGTCGTTGAAAATGACGCCGCTTGCGTGCAGCACTAAGTGCCCTCTCTGTTCGAGTAGAACTGCCAGCACCGGGCCCAGAAGGAGGAGCTGAAGCACTCCAACGCCCACGTTCGGAAGAGGATAGACAAGCACCTCGCTCTTATCCCGAATGACGAACGTGCCGACATCCTTCCAGGAGAGACGCGCGGAGTCTCCTGCTATCTCGTAGTGGTTTTCCTGCGGAGTGGCCTCCATCGACAATTGCTTGCCGCTGCCGATGCGGACCTGCACGTCTGCCGAATGACCCCCGGCCACGAGCTGCGGCAAAGGGACTTCGGAGTGAACTGTAAGGCCGTATACGAGATAGGAAAACAACGCTCTCTTATTCGCGTGATCCAATGCGTCAGCCAATACTTGACCCCGTTAAACCATCGGTGTTTTTCAAACCGATGTTCTTCGTGATGTCCTCCACGTTTCCATGAACGGTGAGCTTAGGTTCTGCATAAACCCTCTTCGGTCCATCGCTTCCCAGCTCATTAGCGCCGATTCTTTTCGCTTCCTGTTCTCGATCCATTAGTTCTATCTCCTTTGTTAGTTGGCGCGCAGCCATAGCGCCAGGGTTGCCGCTCTCCACACAGTGAGCGAGTCGTCTCGTCCCGATTCAGTGTATCGTCGATACGCCGTCCGGACGTGAGGCATGTCGAGGTAACGCTCAATCGGTGTTGGGTCGTTCAGAAGTAGCTCGTCAAGGAGGTGCCTGTCAAATTTCAACAGTCCGCGATGGAGCACCGGGCTCAGGTCTGTCTTGTCTCCGCGCCACTGAACTTCTGGCGGAAGAATGCCGGTCATTGCTCGACGCATGACGCTCCGAGTCCAACCTCCGTTGAGTTTTTGTCGTGCGGGGAGTGCCAGGCAGAACTCTACAAGTCTTTTGTCAAAGAACGGGTATCGCGGCTCCAGTGAAAACCCGGCCGCAGCCCTGTCGGCGACCTCGAGCGCGAATGAAACCATCCCGGAGGTCAGACGGCGCCAATGGTCTTCGCGAGAGCTGCGCGGCGCAATGGCCCGGTCACCCAGCAACCTCATGACGCGCTCCGGTATGTTTGCATTCCGCACAAAGTCGCGATTGACGAGCAAATCAATTGTCGACGACTGATCGCGGCCGCGCAGTTTACGCCAGACAGACCGGATCGATCCGGGCAAACTCGGAATCACGGCATGACGGTAAAGTACTGCCAAAGCGGGACGCTGAGGGAGTCGTTTTGACACCCCATTCGCTTCCCGGATCATCGTGATCCACTTCCCGGAGGCGAACAGTTCGCTCAAATAAAAAAGACTATGCGAGACGGTTGTATCCCCATCAATGCCGTCCAGCAATACTCGGACATTCCGCTCCTTAGCGGCGCTGTAAAGACCCAAATGGAGGAAAAGATTCGGCGCGTAAGATGGCTCATCTCCGCTC
>JALYZH010000002.1 GCA_030948945.1 Gemmatimonadota bacterium
TGACGAGCGGCCTGAACCCCACGCCGCCGATCACCCGCCAGAGGATCGCGACGATACCAACCGCCACACCGATCAGGAACAAAACGGCGCCGAGCATGCCGAAAAGGAGGAGAGGCTTGCGGGCGAACCGCAGCTCGAACCAAACCGCGAGCATGTCGAGAACACCGACAGGGATCCGGCCGACCCCGAACTTGGATTGGCCGGCATTGCGCGGATAAAGGGGAACGGGAACTTCCGAAACCGAGAATCCATCGGACGCGGCCATCACTACCATGTAGCGATGCCAGTCCGGGCGATTCGGCAGGGCGTCCATCACCTCGCGCCGATATGCTTTCACGGAGTTCAGATCACGCACCGTCACCTTGAACAGCGAACGGCTGAGACGATTATAGATGCCGGACACGAACTGTTTCTCGTACTTCCCTTCCTTGTAGCCCGTCACGATGTCCGATTCGCCCGCGAGAATCGGCGCGACCAGGCGCGGAATGTCCTCCGGCTTGTACTGGAGGTCCGCCGGATAGAAGACGAGGATGCTGCCGCGCGAATGCAGGTAGCCAGTGCGCAACGCATCAGCGATCCCGCGCCTGTTTCCGTGCCGCACAGGCTTGAGAAAGGGATATTCCGTAGCGAGGCGCTGCAATACCGCCCATGAATCGTCGACGGACCCGTCGTCGACGACGATCACTTCATATCGATGCGGGGCGGACGCAAAGGCGGCACGAGCCTGCTCCATGAAAAGCGGAAGGTTCTCCGCCTCGTCCTTGGCCGGAACGAGGATGCTTATTTCCGGCCGATTGCCATGAGGCTGAAGGCCGGTCGAGGTGAAGCGCTGCGTCGCGTCAGTCTGCGAAGCAGACGTCATACGCGTTTCCGCATCCGGGCGGAAAGCACCCCGAGCTGGTCACGATACTTCGCGACCGTCCGGCGAGCGATCTGCACGCCGCTCTCGCGAAGGATATTCACGATCGCCTGATCGGTGAGGGGATGTTTAGGATCCTCTTCCTGCACCAGTTTCTGCAACTGCGCCTTGATGCCGCGGGCGGAGACGTCCTCGCCGTCCGAAGTCGCCAGTCCTGACGAAAAGAAGAACTTTAGTGGCAAAACGCCGCGCGGAGTCTGGACGAACTTCTCGTTGGTGACTCTGCTCACGGTGGATTCGTGCATGTTGATCACTTCCGCGACTTCGCGAAGCGTCAGGGGCTTGAGGTACTGAATCCCTTTCTCGAAGAACTCGCGCTGACGCTCTACGATATAGTTCATCACTTTCAGCATCGTCTGCCGGCGCTGCTCGATTGCCTGAATCATCCAGTTGGCCGAGTTCAGCTTGTTGGAGATGAACTCCTTGTTCTCGCCATCGAACTTCTTCTTGTCCCGCGCAATCTCCTGATAGGCTCGGCTCAATTTTAGTCGGGGCAGATTCGCGTCGTTGAGAAAAACGTGATACCGGTCGTCGATCTTTTCTACGATTAGATCCGGGATGATGTAGTTGTCGTCGCGTGACCCGTATTGCAAGCCGGGTTTCGGGTCGAGCTTGGCGATCTCGTCAGCCGCTTTCTGGACGTCGCCCGCGCTGATTCCAAAGCGCTTGGAGATCTCGCTCCACCGGTGGTTGATCAGCTCCTCGAAGCAATCGCGAACAAGCCGATAGGGTACCGACTGTTCGAGGCCAGCCTCCTTCAGCTGGAGAAGAAGGCACTCGCGCAGATCCTGCGCGCCAACTCCGGGTGGATCGAGGGTCTGGATGGTGGCGAGCATCGTCTGCCCCTCTTCCAGAGTATAGAGCGGAAGATCGTCAGTCTCGCGTCCCGCTTCTTCGGCTGCTCTGGTGACCACTTCGTTGAGGGCGCGAACTATATCCTCAACGCCACACGAGAGATAGCCATCATCGTTGACGTTTCCTATGAATTCGTCGGCGAGAAGTGTCTCTCGCGGAGTAAGCTCCAGCAGGCTGACCTGGTCGCGCAGATGATCGCTCAAATCGCGGCTGGCGACGGTTACGGGTTCGAAGTATTCGCGCTCTTCGTGCTCCTCGCGGCGACCGCCGGCGGTGTCGAAGCCATCGAGTAGGATCTCTTCCCAGTCGATCTCACCCGTGCGCTCGTCTTCGGTCTCAGTCTGCGCCGGCTCCTCGGCCTCGCCTTCCTGCTCCTCCTCTTCGTCCTCTGCCTCGACCAGATCGAGGAAGGGATTGTTCAGCAGCTCCTGCTTCAGGTGCTGCTGAAGGTCGAGAAGAGGCATGTAGAGCAGATCCATCGCCTGGTAGAGGCGTGGATTGATCTTCAGCTCCTGTCGCAGCTGGGTCGACTGGTTCAGCCCGGGCTTCAAGAGGCGGTCACCTCGTCTCCGTCGCGCGAGAAGCGCTCGCGCAATCGCGATGTGAGTGTTGGCCCAAGATATATGTCGGCAACTTTGTCGTCGAAGACGAGATCCCTGACTGTTCCTGAGACGTTAACCTGCCCATCGAACATAATGTATGCACGGTCCACGATGTCGAGCGTTTGCTCTACGTTGTGGTCGCTGATAAGGACTCCGATGCCGCGATGGCGGAGCCCCGCAACGATCGTTTGAATGTCGTGCACGGCGATGGGGTCCACCCCGGCAAAAGGTTCGTCGAGCATCATGAATTTCGGGTCCGTGACGAGCGCTCTGGTGATCTCGAGCCGGCGGCGTTCTCCACCGGAAAGAGCGTAAGCCTTGCTCTTACGCAGACGCTTGATACTCAGCTCGTCGAGAAGCCTTTCGAGCCGGTCCGAGCGCTCACCCGCCGACAGCGGGAGGGTCTCGAGAATGGCCATTATGTTGTCCTCGACCGAGAGCTTTCGAAATATCGAAGGCTCCTGTGAAAGATAGCCGATTCCCCGCCGTGCCCGCTCGTACATGGGCAGTTTCGTGATGTCTTCCCCATCGAGAAGGATTCGCCCCGAAAGCGGCTGAATGAGCCCTACGATCATGTAGAAGGTCGTCGTCTTGCCGGCACCGTTGGGGCCCAGCAGCCCGACGATCTCCCCTTGTTGCAGGCGGAGCGCGACGTCGTTTACGACCTTTCGCCCACGATAGATCTTGGTGAGGCCTTCCGCTTCGAGGACGCTGCCAGCGATCAGCGTCGGTTTTGGCGGCGTGGACAGGGCGAGCCGCGAGTGTTCACCGGTCTCGCGCATCGCCTCGGCGAGCTCCGCGCGATGCGGCGCGATGTCCTTCCAGAGAGTCGGAGAAATTCTGACAGTCGCGGAATCACTCTCGACGTCCCTGTCGAACGGAAGGAGCACTCCACTTTCAACCAGTCGGGGCAGAGCCGATGTCGCGAGGTAAGCCCGAACTTCGTCCTGACCCAGTCTTCCCGCCTCGCGCTCGACGTCGCGACCCTTGGCGCGAATCGCGCCCAGATAGTCGTTCCGATAATTCGCCGCGACGTCCCTTATGTTTGCGACGCCATTTTCGTCAGCGGCTCTAAGGATTGCGTGGAGAGCAAACCCGTCGAGCCGATCTGCTTGCGACGAGCTACCCATGAGGGCACGTATGCTCTCAGGAAGATCCCTCGATGGGGTCACTTTCGGACTCCTGGTCGCACCGCCGGCGGAGGAGCCTTGGCCGGCGTCGGGGTCGCCGGCTTTCCCGCAGCCGGCTGCGTGATCGGCTCGATCATGACTCCGGTCGCCTGATCGGTGACCGTCATAGTTGCGACTTTCCTATCCTTGAACTCGATGTCGATTATTCTGCCGCGCACGTAATTGACGGTGGGTTCATTTAGAGGACCCTTCGAACTTTTCATCTGATAGAATGATCTTGCGTTCCCATTGGCGACGATTTGACGCACTCTGGGCCGACTCGATGTGTCGGTTGGGGGGATGGAGTCGAATTGGGCTATGATCGTGTCTCCGCTCATCCAGTCTCTCTTTTTGGACACGACCCCTGAATCCGGATTGCTTTCGGCGTAGGCCTTACGCAATGCTCGGACTTCGCGGACGCGCTGGCCGGGCATGATGGCGTCAATCGAGTCGGCGATTATCTCTCGTTCGGGGGAGACGGCGTGGGCTCGCGTTTTCCCCCAGGCTATCGCCCGCTGCAGCTGATTACCGGTGACTCGCAAGTCGATCGTATCCGCGACGAGCTCGAGATCCTGGCTCAGCGCGTGCCCATTGGGCGTCGCGACGACTCGCTCCACCTGACGATTCTTCGAGTAGACGTCGATGACGCCACCGGTCAGCGTGAAGGTGCGCGTGCCGATCCCTTTCACTGAAGGCTCGCGCATCAAGCGAGCGAAGTCACTACCACTATTCAAGAACGCGGAATCACCCGTTGCGAGGAGATCCGGGCGGGTGATTTGGACGTGACCGGACGCGTACACGAGGCTGTCGCCGTCCATGACGATCTGACTCGCCACCACGTGCGCGGTGTCAGGCGCCTTGCCCTTTCCGCTCGTATCCTTTTGAACGAGAATGACTGTGGGACGTTGGACGGCAACCATGCGTGCGAGAGGACGCAGTGGCGTAGCGCGATAGTAATCCACGACCGGTCCGCGCAAGGTGCTGCCGTTTGACATGACCGCTACCACGTCGCCTTCGGCGTGCAGGTGGTTGTCGTTCTGATAGTAGGTCATGGTTCGGGACGTGACCGTCGCGCGCGGCTCGGTATAGTGCACGTTGCCGACCAAGTACAGCCTTCCCTCAGACTGGTAATACTCGGCACTGTCGGCTGTGAGCGTGTTTCCCTGACCGATGCAGTGTGCGACTATTCCCCCGCTCACGAAGGTGGTCCGGTTGCCGCTTGGATCCTGCTTGATAATTGCGGGCGCGCGTGGCGCTTTGAGATCAAGGTCGCAACTGCGCGGAAGCTCCTGAGCGCTTGCGTTCGCAACAAATGCCAGAGAGACGGCGAGAGCCAGAACCAACTTGACGGCGTTCAACGCTTTGGGATCGCTGGCGGGGTCGTGCTTGCGGTCGGAGTTGTACTAGCTGGCGGTGTCGTACCAGCAGGCGCTGTCGTACTGCCAGGGGTTGTCTGAGTCGACACACCTCTGACAATCCCGCTCGCCCCTTTCAGGATCTGGATGTTCTTCATATCCGGATCAGAGCGAAAGCCGACTCCTTCAAGCCGGCGATTCGGCTCAGTCATGACAAAAGCGCTGTCGCTGGAAATCTCGTTGCGCTGCTGATTGTATATCAGCTCCGGGGTTGTCAGGCGCCGGCCATCTTCTGAGACGACCACAACGTTCTTCCGCGCCACCATGTTACTCGTGCGACTGTTGTAAGTGCCCCGTTCCGACGTGAGCACGGCGTTCTTGGCGCCCGTGACAGTGAAGAAAGTCGTGTGCACTTTCTCGAGCTCGATCCGCGTATTGTCGTCGAAGAAATAGGCGGTATCGGATTGGAGCTGGGCGCGCTCGAGCCCTTTGTCGGTGAGATTGAACCTCATGCCGTACATCACCTGATCGGCGGAGTCGGCGAGAGGAGAATGCGTCGCGACCGGAGGCTGCTTTTTCGAGCTGCAGCCTATGCTCCAAACAACCGCGGTGCAGATGAACAGAGCTCGCACTAGACGACTCCGGCGCGCATCAGATCGTGCAGATGGATGAC
Source organism: Gemmatimonadota bacterium (assembly GCA_030948945.1). The sequence goes on from JALYZH010000002.1 coordinate 5,574, forward strand.
CCCGACGATCTTCTTGTCCGCGCCGAGCACGGGCATAGCGATGATGCCGTAAGTTTCCATCCGATAGACCACTGCGCTTCCCAGCTCGTCAGCATCGGCCACTTTCGGCTCTCTGTTCATCACCTTCGCCACCGGGATGGGAAAAACGTTCTCCTCGTGTTCCATCAGGCGCGACAGATCGCCAGTCGTAATCACGCCAGCCACAGCGCCGTCACCCTTGGTGACGATTGCGATTCCGCGCCGCTCCGCCAGCTGAACGACCGCTTCACGCATCGTCGCCGACTCGGGAAGGATCGGAAGATTATCCGTCACCATTACGTCTGACACTCTGGTGAGAAGACGCTTGCCAATCGAGCCGCCGGGATGCAGGCGCGCGAAATCACCAGCGTCGAAGCCTTTCTCCTCAAGCAGCGCGATCGCCAGCGCGTCTCCCAATGCGAGAGCCACGGTGGTGCTCGTTGTGGGCGCGAGGTCATGCGGACACGCCTCCTCCTTCACCCAACCATCCAATGCAACGTCGCTATGCCGGGCCAGGGTCGATTTCGCGTTGCCCGTCAACGCAATCGTGCATACACCGAGACGCTTCAAATGGTCGAGCAGCCCCAGCACTTCCGCCGACTCGCCGCTCTTGGAAATGAGAATGGCGACGTCGGACTTGCCGACGATGCCGAGATCACCGTGAACGCTGTCCGCCGGGTGCAGGAACGTAGCGGGTGTCCCGGTTGACGTGAGCGTCGCCGCGATCTTTCGTCCGACGAGGCCCGACTTCCCGACACCGGACACTATGACGCGACCCTCCGATCGGGCGATGCTCTCGACAGCGCGAGCGAAATCATCCCCGATGCGCCGCTCTGCCTCGCCGAGCGCCTCGGTCTCCATGCGGAGCACGCGACGTCCGCGCTCGACTATATCCTTGCGGGTCATCGGTTGATGCGGGCCCATATGTCTATGGCGCGGTCTATCAGCGGTCCCATCTCGGACAACGGAACCATGTTGGGACCGTCGCTAGGAGCGCAGTCAGGATCGGGATGCGTTTCGAGGAAGAGGCCCTGCGCACCCGCGGCGATCGCGGAGAGTGCCAGAACTGGAACGAATTCGCGCGCTCCTCCGCTCGCTCCCTCGAGTCCCTGCCCCGGTTTCTGAACGCTGTGGGTCGCATCGAATATCACCGGAGCGTTGCACGCGTCGCGAAGCCTGATGAACGAGCGCATATCGACGACCAGATCTCGGTACGCGAAGAAGGTCCCGCGCTCCGTTACGGCAATGTCAGTGGAGCGGCCTTTTTCATTCTGGCCGCCGCGAACCTTCTGGACCGCTCCACGCATTCCTTCGGGCTGAAGCCACTGTCCTTTCTTGACGTTGACAGGCTTTCCCGTCGCGCCCGCTGCCTCGAGGAGATCCGTTTGGCGGCACAGAAAGGCGGGTATCTGCAGAACGTCCACGACCGCGGCCGCGGGAGCGCATTGGTCGGGCGCGTGCACGTCGGTGAGGACGGGAAGTCCGGTCGCTTTGCGCACTCGCTCCAAAGCAGCCAGGCCTGCATCGAGTCCGGGCCCGCGAGCAGCGTTTCGATTGGACCGGTTCGCCTTGTCAAAGCTGGCCTTGTAGATGATCCCGCCAGGAACCCTTTCCGCTATCCTCGCCAGCGCTTCGCCGACTCTCAGATTGAGCTCGTCGCTCTCCAGGACGCACGGGCCCGCGATGAGGAAAAGCTTGTCCGCGGGAAAGAATTCCGCCACGCTATTCCGCCGTCTCTACTGATGTGCGCTTGCGGCTACCTCGCGCCGGCGATTTCGCCTGCACCGCCGCGGCGATGAAGCTCGCAAAAAGAGGATGGGGGCGCGTCGGGCGCGAC
>JALYZH010000009.1 GCA_030948945.1 Gemmatimonadota bacterium
ATCCGGAAGGCTCTGAGCATGGGCGCCGACCGCGGCATCCAGCTCAAAGCCGACAAAGTACCGTTCGACGGGTTCTCCATTGCCAAGGCGCTGGCCGAGGAACTAAAGGCAGGTGCGTACGATCTGATCTTCTTCGGGAAGATGTCGCCCGATTCCTCGAATGGAGTAGTCGGCCCCATGGCCGCGGAGATACTGGGCCTCGCGTGCGTGACGGCGATCTCCTCACTCGAAATCGCGAACGGGAAGGGAACCTCAAAGCGAGAGCTCGAGGGCGCGCAGGAGATCGTCGAGTTTCAGCTGCCCGCGGTGCTCACGGTCGACGAGGGCCTCAACACCGCGCGCTACCCATCGCTGAAAGGAATAATGGCCGCGAAGAAAAAACCGCTCGAAGTGAAGCCGGCTCAGCTCCCACCTCCACAGATAACCGTGCGCAAGCTCGAGCTCCCCGCGGAGAGAAAGGCCGGACGAATCGTTGGTGAAGGCGCTGCAGCGGTGGCGGAGCTGGTGATGCTGCTTCAGACGGAGGCGAAGGTTCTCTGATGGCTAATGTTTTCGCGTTTGTTGAATCCCGCGGCGGCGAGGTTCGCAAGGTCGGGCTCGAGGCCGTGACGGCGGCGCGGATGCTGGCGCACAAGTCCGGCGGCGGAGAAGTGCATGCGTTCGTTCTTGGTCCGCCCGGAATAGCCGGAAAAGCGGGCCAACTTGGACAGTACGGCGCCGACGTCGTAGTGGTGGTCGAGCACGCCGGTCTAGCGAACTACAATCCTGAGGTCGCGACCGCGACCGCGTCCGAACGCATCAAATCGGGCGGGTATCGTGCGGCGGTCTTCAGCACTTCCGCGCAGGGTCGCGATCTCGCGCCGCGGGTTGCTGCTCGCCTCGGTGTGAGCGCTGTTACCGATGTCCTCTCCTTTGAGTTGGAAGGCGAGACCGTGGTCGTTCGGCATCCGATCAACATTGGGAAGGTCATCGCCACCCTCACGATATCGAGTTCGCCGGCAGTGATCGCGATGCGGCCTAACGTAATCACGCCCGCGCAGAGTCCAAAAGCAGGGCGAGTGGAGAACGCGCAACCGGCGATCGATCCTGGCTCGACTCGCGTGAAAGTGATTGAGACCCGTCAGGGTGGCAGTGGAAAGCTCGATCTCGCCGAAGCGCCGGTGGTCATCGCGGGTGGGCGCGGCCTCAAGGCCGCGGAAAACTTCAAGCTCGTCGAAGACCTGGCGTCGGCATTCGGAAATGCCGCGGTGGGAGCGACGCGCGCCGTCACCGACGATGGCTGGAGGCCGCACAGCGACCAGATCGGTCAGACTGGTCGTTTGGTGAGTCCCGAGTTGTACATCGCCGTCGGAATCTCCGGCGCCGTGCAGCACCTCGCCGGAATGCGAACATCGAAGACGATCGTCGCGGTCAACAAGGACAAGGACGCGCCAATCTTCAAGGTCGCTGATTACGGAATCGTCGGCGACGTGTTCGAAGTGATTCCTGCGCTCACCGAAGCGGTCCGCGAAGCGAAGAAGCACCACTAATGCCCGATCGTCCCGGCAGCGTGCTACCGAGTCGGCATCAGGCGCCTCTTCCACTCGATCGGCTGATCCTGAGTGAGCCGGCGGACGCTGAGGCGGTTCCGATGGATGTGGTGTTCGTGGGCGGCGGTCCAGCCGGCCTCGCTGGTGCGATCGAGCTCGCGAAACTGATCAAGGCCGACAACCAAGCGGGCGGAACCTTGGGCGAGGTCCAGATCGGCGTGCTCGAGAAGGCGGGTGCGCTCGGAGAGCATTCACTGTCGGGCGCCGTCGTGAATCCGCTCGCGATACGCGCTCTCTTCCCGGAGCTCAAGGACAAGGATTTTCCCTTTCGCGCACCCGTGGGTGGTGAGCGCGTGTACTTCCTCACGGGAAGCCGCGCCATCCGCATCCCCACACCTCCGACGATGCAGAACCACGGATATCAGATCGCATCGCTCTGCGAGATCGTCCGCTGGCTGGGAGAAAAGGCAGAAGCTCTTGGGGTGAACATCTTCACCGGATTTCCCGCTGCTTCACTCCTGACCGAAGGAAACAGGGTGACGGGCATCCGCACCGCGCCCGCCGGTCTTGGCCGGACTGGGGAACCGGGGAGTGGCTACACGCCGCCGACGGACATCACCGCCCAAATCACAGTACTCGCCGAGGGAACGAGGGGCACCCTGTCGCAGGCGTACCTCGAGTGGCAGAAGATCGGTTCCGAAAATCCGCAGATCTTCGCGCTTGGCGTCAAGGAAATCTGGGAGACGCTCAAGCCCCTGGATTCTATCGTTCACACGCTGGGGTGGCCGCTGCCCAGAGATGTCTTCGGCGGCAGCTTCATGTATCCCCTGAGCAGGAACCTGATTGCAGTCGGTCTCGTCGCCGGAACGGACTACAAGCGAACGTCGGACGACGTGCACGAGATGTTGCAGCGTATGAAGCTGCACCCGTTCTTCAGGGAGATTCTCGAGAGTGGGGAGATGGTGGAGTGGGGTGCGAAGACGATCCCCGAGGGAGGATACTACGCCATTCCGAAGCGCCGGCACGGCGATGGCCTGATGATCGTCGGCGATTCAGCTGGCTATGTGGAAGTCGCATCGCTCAAGGGCATTCACTACGCGATGCAGTCGGGAATGTTCGCTGCGCGCGCCGCTTTCGACGCGCTCAAACGCAAGGACACATCCGCCGTGTCGCTCAAGGAGTACGACGCGATGGTGGACGGCAGTTTCATCGCCAAGGACCTGTATCGCCGGCGCAACATGCGCCTCGCGTTCCTGGAGAGCAACTTCTACATGGCGGGACTGAAGGCCAGTCTGATGACGGTGACCGGCGGCGCGCTGCCCGGCGGGAAGATCCACTCCCATGCCGACGCTGATGTCCCGCGTGCCCTGACGCCGCCCGAGCCATTCGTGCCCGACGGCAAGCTCACCTTCAGCAAGCTCGACGCCGTGTTCAAGTCAGGAAACGCGACGCGCGACGATATACCGTCGCACCTGATCGTCGGCCCGGATATCACCCCGGAAGTAGCGGAGCTTTACACTCACATGTGTCCGGCCGGGGTCTACGAGCGCGACGGCGAGAGGCTCGTTGTGAGTCCCGCCAACTGCATCGACTGCAAAGCGACGGATGTGCTCGGCCCGCGATGGACGCCTAGAGAGGGTGGGAGCGGGCCAAAGTACCGACAAATGTGAAACACGGGTTCTTCGGATCTGAATGGGATTTCCTGGATCGCCCGTCGTTATCCGAAGCATCCGCTCTGGTCCGAAGCATCCGTGTTCACATCAGTGTTGACCGCTTGATGCTGTACAGATCGATTTTCTGTTTGATCTCCCCGACCTCGAATGGCCGGGTTTCTTTTGTCCGGATCGCCAGCCCGTGCTGAGCGCATGCCTCGACGAACACCGGCGCGGCGACGCGACCCGGATCGGCAAACAACGCGATCCCTGTGGGAACGAGCAATCGATCCAGAATCACCGGTAGAAGCTCGGCGTATTCCTTCTCGTAGAGCACATCCGACGCGAAGACGAGATCGAAACTTCCCAGGTCGTCCGGCAAATGCCGCCAATCGACTAGCCTCGTCCGCGCCAGCGTTCCAAGATTTCGAAAAACGTTCGCGCGAGTGACGTCGAGTGCGTCCTGGTAATAGTCGGTCGACAATACGTCGTAGCCGGCCGTCGTTGCGGCGAGAGTGCTGAGGCCCACGCCGCATCCGAGCTCGAGCGCGGTTTTGCCGTTTCCCTCGAGCTCGAGGAGCTTCCCCGCCAGAATCAGCGACGATGGCCAGACGTCGGCCCAATACGGAAGTCTCTCATCCCTGACGAAATCCTCCTCGCGAATGAGATCGTCGGAGTTCGCCGGCCGTAGTATGCTGAACGTGTGAGCATCGACCGTCGCGTCTTCCACGGACGTCCTGAATCGACGGTTCAGCGCGGTGACGAGGGCGTTTCCCGTGAGAACCGGCTCCACATTCGACAGGTCGCCCGAATCGATCACAGGGAGAATGCCGAGGTCTCTTGGAGGCTGTGATCGAGCATGAGCGCGTTCAGCTGAGCGCCCTGCGGTACCTTCGGCTTCGTCGGCGGAACGATGAGAAGCGCGTTCGCCTTCGCCATCGACGTGAGGGCGCCGGAGCTTTGATGGCCCGTCAGTCGCGCAGTCAGCGTTCCATTCTCGTGCCTCGTGACGCAGGCGCGCAGAAAGTGGGTGAGCTTGGCCGTGATCTTCACCTCTTCCTCGAGCGTTACTGCCACAGTGCGCCTAAACAGTGCCGTGTACCCCTGCATCCTGCGCAGCACCGGCCTGACGAAGAGCTCGAAGCTCACCATCGCCGAAACCGGGTTGCCGGAGAGGCCGAGCCAGGGAACATCGTTCAGAATTCCAAACGCGAGCGGCGCACCCGGTCGCATTTTGACTTTCCAGAACTTCTGCTTTCCGCCCAGCGCGGCGAAGACGTCCCGCGTATGGTCGAGATCTCCGACCGAGACTCCCGCGGAGGTGATGATGAGGTCGGACCCCTGCGCACCCTCGAGCTTCTTCTTGAGGGACGCCTTCGTGTCGTTGGCTATTCCGAGATCCTCGGGAATCCCGCCCGCCACGCGTGTCAACGCTTCCAGCGTATAGCTGTTGGTCGACACGATGCGTTTCGCCGCGATCACCTGGTCGAACTCGTCGATGTCTACGAGCTCGTTGCCCGAGCTGATGATCGCCACCCTCGGGCGACCGAACACCTTCACCGCGGCTATTCCGGTCGATGCGAGTACGCCGAGCAGCGCCGGCTTTACCGGAGCGCCCCTCTTCGCCAGGGGATCACCGCGCTGATAATCCTCACCCGCGCCGCGAATGTTCTTCCAGACGTCCCGCGCATCCCTGATCACGACCTTTTCGCTGCCGCCGTCGGTGTCCTCCTTCCGGATCACTGAGTCGGCACCTCCAGGGATCGGCGCTCCCGTCATGATGCGCATGGCCTCGCCGCGCTTGAGCGACCTCTGCGCAAATTCTCCAGCCGCAACCATCGCGATCACGCGCAGCTTCACCGGCTCGCCGCTCATCACCGGCGTGATGTCAGCCGATCGCACGGCGTATCCGTCCATCGAGGAGTTGCTCCACGGGGGCATCGTCACCGTCGCCGAGATGTCTTCAGCGAGAACGCGACCAAGAGCTTGGCGCAACGGCACCTCTTCCGGAGCGAGCGTCTTTATCTCGGCGAGGATGCGCTCACTTGCTTCGGCGACGCTCAGCATGGTCTTCAATGTTCCCGGAAGCCGGCCAGAGCCGCCGCGATCTCGTCGGCTACGTGAGTGACCGACGAGCCGGGAGTAGTGGTGTTGTTGGCGAGTATGCTGAATATCAGCCGCTCACCATCCGCGGTGGTTACATAGCCGGACAACGAGCGAGCCTTCGCCAGCGTTCCGGTCTTCGCGTGGACGTTGCCCTCGGCCGGCGTTCCTTTCATTCTGGTGTCGATCGTGCCGTCGACACCCGCGATCGGCAATGAGTTGTAGAAAGTCGCGAACGCTGTGTCGCGTTGAATCCGGTCGAGCACGCGTACGATCGTCTCGGGTGTCAACAGGTCCTGGTCGGAGAGTCCGCTCCCATCGCGAATGACGAAACCGTCCGGCTGCACCCCCCAGGCGAGTAGCTGTTGTCCGACGAGCTTGCGAGCACTGTCTGCCGTTCCCAGTCCACCACGCTCCAAGCCGATCGTCCTCAGAAGAATCTCGGCGATCTGATTCTGCGACGGCTTCATCAGTGCCGGGAGGATGTCCCGGAGAGGCGGAGACAGGAGAACGAACACCGTGTCCATCTTCAGCGGCGCGGACAGAATGCTGTCTCCTCTCACTCCGCCGTCGATTCTTATCCCTTTCCGAACCAATCCGTCGCGAAGCGCGTCGAGATATGCCTTCGCCGGATTCTTCGCGGGCCCGGAGTAGAGGCTGTCACGCACGGTGTCGGGCGGAGGCCGGAGCTTTGTCGGCGCCATTCCCTCGTTGAAGATCAGCTCGTCCACCCCGGCGCCATAGTACTCGCCCAGATCGTCCCACTCCCAGCCGTAGCCATAGATGGAATCGGGGAATGCATTCCCCACTCGCGCGAGCGATCCGCTGATCTGCCTGATTCGATGCGCGCGAAGCGAATCGGCCAGGGCGTCCATCACGGTCGTCGCGGTACCTCGCATCCGGTCGCTCACGGTCGGGTCGCCGCGGCCGATCACAAGCAGGTCGCCATCGAGCAGCGAGTCGCGCACCGGACCGTCGGTGAGAAAGGTGGTCCGGTAGCGGTAGTCGGGTCCGAGCAGGGTCAGAGCGGCCGCGCCCGTGATGATTTTCATGTTGGAGGCGGGCATGAACAGCTTGCCAGCATTCTTCGAGTAGAGAGTGTCGCCCGTCCGCGGGTTGACGATCAGCACGCCCCACTGCGCATTCCTGAACTCGGGCCGGGACGTCAGCGAGTCGATCTCGTGCCGCAGGTCCCCGCGAGTCGAGCCAAGATGCGCTGTCCTCATCACGGTCACGCATGCCGTGAGCGCAAATGGCGCGGTCGCAACAACGAGTGCGCGCACGCATCTGCGCGCGAAAGAAACAGACACCTTTTTGATTACTCCCTGCTGTAGGTCGCGCTGAGACTATCGTCTTCGCCGACGGTGACGCGAATCACTCTCGCCGGCTTCGGTAGATCACGATCCACTCGCTCGTAAATGAATCGGGCGAGATTCTCGCCGGTGGGAACGAGCTTTCCGTCCCCGAACTCCGGAACGTCCAGATTGATGTTGCGGTGATCGAAGCGCTCCTTCACCTGCTTCTTCAGAATACCGTCGAGAACACCGAGATCGACGACGAACCCGGTAGCGTCGTCGATCGGACCGCTGATGGTGACATCGCACACGTAGCTGTGACCGTGATAGTTTGGCCACGCGCACGCCCCAAAGGTTTTGACATTCTTCTCATCACTCCAGTCGGGGCGACTGTAGCGATGCGCGGCGGAAAACGAAATGCGTCTGGTGAGAGAAGCGCTCGGCATTGCTCTAATTTGCGCAATGGCGAGCGCACGTGCCTCCCCCTCTCACTGAATTTCGGCGACCCGTTGATGCAGGTCGCTCACGCGGTTTAGTGATCGTCATTCACCACATTGGGCGGAGACTCCGGGCCGAACACGCCTTCCGGCGTCGGTCCGTCGGGCGGATTCCACGGAACCCCGTCCTCGATCGCTTGCTGAACGTCGGTGGTTCCGAACAACTCGGCCCGGATGTCCTCGTGCAGGTGTCCGGCTTCCGGATCGTCGTTTCTCGGTCGATCGCCGAGCAGGAGACCTTCGTGCAGCTCCTCGTCGACCAGATGCTCATCGATTGCCGCCGGACTCTCGGCGCGCCGAATCGGATCGACCACCATGTCGTTTCTCACTCTCTTGATCCCGACCAGGTCGGTGACGACATGCTCGACGATGCGGAACTCTTCCTCGGTGCCTACCCGTCCGGAGAGTTGGACGACCCCGCCTCGCACCGCGACTTCGACATCGTTCGGGTCGAAGGCGAGCTGCTCCTCCAGGCGATCACGAACCAGCGCGCGCACCTCGCCATCGGTCAGGTTGTCGATCTCGTCGAGGTTCTCGTAATCCTTTTCCACCGTTCCTCCGGGTCCGCCCGGTGAGGCGGTTCAGGTTACCGGAAGAACAGCAGCGATGCCCCGAGGGTGAGCGACCGATTGTTCTTCCAGAATGAGCGGGCCTGCGTGCTCCCCGCAGCCGCAGTTCCGGTTGTCGGCTTCAGGTAGTACGCATCCGGATACTTGATCTGATAGAGGTAATCGCCCCAATCCGCCCGCAACTGGAATCGCCCTCCCGGCACGTACCGCAGTCCGCCACCGAATGAAAATGCAAACGGGGTGCCGAAGGTGTACGGGTCCGGCTGAACAGTGCAGCTGCAGGACCCGATGCCGGCGCCGAGGCTCACCACCGGAACGATGTGGTGAAAGCTTTTCTCCCCGGTGAGGTTGATAACCAGACTGACGTCGTAAAGGTTGAGCGAGACGCTCCGTCTGCCCAGCTGTGCCGCGGCTCCCGACTTTGTCGGGTCGATCGGAAAGCGTTCGCTGTTGACGTGAGCCCACCGCGCCATGAGAAGTGCGGGACCACCAACGTGGATCTCATAGCGCAGGCCATACACGGGGCCGCTACGGGGGGCCACGCCAACTGGATCCAGGCCGGCCATGAATCGCCCACCAAACAAAGTCAGCTCCTGGCTGGTCTCGAGATCGCGGAACGGACTGTTTTCTGGAAGGTGTCCGACCTGTGCACGAGCGGTGGTCGCGACAAAAGCAAGCGCAAGCGCGCTCATCAAATGCTTCACTAATCGACTCCAAGATTGACGCCGCTCATCTCTGGCGGCTGCTCGATTCCGAGCATTGATAATATAGTTGGCGCCACATCGCAGAGAGCGCCGCCTGAGCGGAGACGCTGCTCCTG
>JALYZH010000043.1 GCA_030948945.1 Gemmatimonadota bacterium
CAAGATTGACGCCGCTCATCTCTGGCGGCTGCTCGATTCCGAGCATTGATAATATAGTTGGCGCCACATCGCAGAGAGCGCCGCCTGAGCGGAGACGCTGCTCCTGATCCCAATCGATGATGACGAGGGGCACGGGATTCGTTGTGTGCGCCGTGTGAGGGCCGCCCGTCGCGGGATCGATCATCATTTCAGCGTTACCGTGGTCGGCGGTGACGATCAGTCGCATCCCCGCGCTCTCGGCAGTCTTGAGAACGCGCGCTAGCGACCGGTCGACTGTCTCGACGGCTTTGATCGTCGCCGGAATCGAGCCGCTGTGGCCCACCATGTCCGCGTTCGCGTAATTGCACAGAATGAAGTCCTGCTCCCCCGAGGAGATCCCCTCGCAAAGCGCATCGGTCACTCCCTCGGCGCTCATCTCCGGCTTGAGATCGTACGTCGCCACCTTCGGGCTGGGGATGAGAACCCTGTTCTCGCAGGGATAAGGTTGTTCGACACCGCCGTTGAAGAAGTAAGTCACATGGGGGTACTTCTCGGTTTCCGCCGTTTTGAGCATGGATAGCCCACGCGACGAAACCACTTCGGCGAGAATGCGAGCCATCGACGTCGGCTCGAAGGCAACGGGCACTGGAAACGTCTTGTCGTAGTTGGTGAGAGTGGTCACCGATACTCTCTGTCGCCCGGACACCTCGAACCCGTCGAATCTGGGATCGATCAGCGCGCGCACGATCTGGCGCATCCTGTCCGAGCGATAGTTGAAGCAGATCACGGCATCTCCATCTCGCATTGGCGCGACGGGTTTCCCATTCTCGGTGACGACCACCGGCAGCATGAATTCATCGGTCTTGTCGGAGCTGTAACCCTGACGAATTGCCTCGAGCGGATCCGTGACGGGCGTTCCCTCGCCAAGTACTATCGCCCGGTAGGCCAACTGCGTGCGCTCCCACCGCTTGTCGCGATCCATGGCGTAATAGCGTCCGGAAACGCTGGCGATTTTCGCCGGACTACCGATCTCGCGGATGTACTCCAGCAATTGTTGCATGTAGCCGAGCGCCGATCTGGGCATCGTATCGCGTCCGTCGAGAAAAGCGTGGATCGCTACACGCTCCACTCGTTGGCGCTTGGCGAGATCCAGCAGCGCGCACAGGTGCTCGTCGATCGCGTGCACCCCGCCTGCGCCGATCAGTCCCAGCAAATGGAGCGTCCCGCTGCTGTCTTTTGCCTGGCGGCATGCACCCACAAGGGCGGGATTGGTGTAGAAGCTCCCGTCGGTGATGGCCGAAGAGATGCGTACTAGATCCTGCATCACCACTCTGCCCGCGCCGAGATTGAGATGGCCGACTTCACTGTTGCCCATTTGCCCTTCGGGCAAGCCAACCCGAAGCCCTGATGCTTCGAGTAGCGCGCGGGATCCGCGCTTCCACAGCGAATCCCACGTCGGGGTATTGGCCAGTGCTATTGCGTTGCCGTCAGTTTCGGGGCGATAGCCCCATCCGTCGAGTACGATGAGCGCGACTGGCCGCGCGCGCTGTAAGATGGCCATTATATCAGTAATGTAATCCCACCCTGACTTGTGGGGCACGAAGGCGACAATGGAGATCTTCAAACCGAAGGAACCCGGACCGGAGACGCGGCGCCGGGCCGAGCGAGATACCGAAGGCGACCGCCGTCGCGGCGGCTGGCGCGATTTTCGTCGCGCGTATCCGGGTTTTGTGTTCGTGCTCGGATTGGGGTTGGCGGCAATGGTGGCCGTCGATGCGTGGCTCGTGATCAAGCGGGTCAAATACAACCACGATGTCTCTCAGCTTCGGGCACACATGACGCAGGCGGAGCGCGAGCGGACCGACGCAATCGTAGAGTCAGAGCAGAACAAGCTGCGCATCGCGATCGAGCTCGCCAAGCGGCAAGCGAAGTTCGACAAGAAGCTGCATTTGAACGTGTCGATTGACAGCTCACGCATGTACCTCACGCGCGAGGGCGCTCTCCTGCGCGAGATGCCAGTGCAGTTCGGGCCCGAGCGTGGAGTCTCCGAATCGTCCGACGCACCGCCAGCGGCCGTTCCGCGCGGAGAGCGAACGATCGCCGATCTTTCCAGCTCGAAGATCACTCTTGACGGCGGGGTGTATATCCTCACGTCGGCAGCACCGCAGGTCACCAGCGATACGACGGCGATCCCACCGGGCTCATTGAGAATCAGTCTCGAAGACATGAAGGCTATCATGCCGAACCTCAGCTCGGGCATGAAGGTATACTTCTACTGACGACGCCTCGTTGCACGCGTCGCTGAACATTTTAGGGGTAACGAAATGGGAGTGAGCAAAATCTTTTCGTACGGCGGAAGAACGGTATGGATGCTCATACTTGGCTTCGCCCTCGCGGCGGTGCTGAGTGTCATGCTGCTCACGAAAACTGCGGAGCTCCGCTACGAGCGCGATATCAATCGCATGGTCTACAACGACAACCTCGGAGTCCTGAACGAGATCAAGGCGAAGCTCGGCATGACGGGGGACAGTCTCAAGACGCTGTTATCCGAATCGCCGGCGGAGGCTGCGAATCAACCGTACCTCGTGGTCAGCATGGCCGATCACCGCCTGTGGTACAAGCAGGGGAAGGAAGTCTTGTTCGAGGCGCCGGTGGCAACCGGCAGCGGAAAGGAGCTCGTGGGAGGGTCCGCGGGACAATGGCGCTTCGAGACGCCGCGCGGTCGACTCATGGTCAAGGGCAAGGACGAGAATCCAGCCTGGGTTCCACCTGACTGGCACTACGTGGAGCAGGCGCACAAGAAGGGTCTCGGTATCATGCACCTCGCCCCCGGTCAAACCATAACTACCAGTGACGGAGCGGTTCTCACCACTCAGAACGGGGAAGTCGTCAGGCGTTATGGCGGTGGCAGCACGGTGTCGCTCGGTACGGGCGTCGAGGGAAAGGAGATCGTTGCGAACGGCAACATCGTCATCCCGCCTTACGGCACTACGGCCCGCCGGTATATGGGAGTCATGGGAACACGCCGTCTCGAGCTTGGTGACGGATATGGGATTCACGGTACCGATCACCCCGAGAGTATTGGGCAGTCGGTGAGCCACGGCTGCGTCCGCATGCGCAACGAAGACATCGAGAAGCTCTATCCGATGGTCGCCGTCGGCACTCCGGTTTACATCTATTAATAAGAAAGGGCCTTGGAGTCCGCGGGCGTAGGGGAGCGGCGCCACCCAACAGGTGAAGAGCTAGAGCTCCCCGACAAGCTTCCGGTTCGGAAGCGGCACACGACGAAGATCGCGTGGCTCACCGCTGCCGCGGTCGCCGCAGTCGGCGCGTTTCAGTTTCTGCAGGCAGGCGGCACGCGCGACAAGCCACTCGGGACGTATCTCGTGCGGGCGGTCGTCCCGCTCGCTGAGCCTTCGGCCAGCGCGTTCGGATCGAGCGGGGAAGTGAAGCTGGCGTTCGCCATGCCCTCGCAGGAAATCTCCTATCCGCTCGACGTACATGGTGATCCGACGTCGCTCGAGTACGCCTGGCTGCGCAACGGCGACACCACCCTCGCCACCGTACCCGAGGTCCTCACCGGCGACAAGGTCATGTCCCCGACCAAGGCCGGCTTCTACAGACTCGCTCTGCTCAAGAGCGGCCAGCAACGCCAGATCGAGGGACTGACGCTCGCTGTGCTCGTGCCCTTCGAGGAAAAGGAGGGCGCGATGCTGCGTGGCTACCGCATCGGAACGTACCTCGCGGAACGGGCGCGCGGTCGCCAGCCGCCGCCCGAGGGGTTTCTCGAGATCACCCCCGCCGACGTCGATATTCCGATCACGAAGCATTTGCGGGTCGGGGATTTCATCAACCACGATCAGCGGGGGGTGTGGCCGAGCTACGCGGCAGTGAATCCAAAGCTGCTCGACAAGCTCGAGCTGGTGATTCAGGAGATCGCTCGCTGGCACGGTGATAAGGCAGTCGCGGACATCGAGATCGACGTCCATTCCGGCTTTCGCGCGCCGGAGCATAACCGGAAGATCCGGCGAGCCGCCCAGGATAGTCAGCACCAGTACGGGGACGCCGCCGACGTGGCCATCGACGCCAATGGCGACGGAAAACTCACCGCCATCGACAGCCGTATGGTAGGTTTGGCGGTGGAGATTGTGGAGCTCAAGCACCCGGATCTGGTCGGCGGCCTCGGCATCTACACCAGTGGTCACTCGAGCACCAACTACGTACATATCGACGTGCGCGGACGCCGTGCCCGCTGGCGTGGCCGCGGCTGACGACTACGGGAGAGAGAGAGATGAACGACATTCTGCGCGAGAGGCTGATTCGCAAGCTGGACACGCTCCCCGAGGAGAAGATCTATCAGATTCTCGATTACATCGATTTCCTGGAGTCCAAGTACGCGCCCAGGCCATCGACGGCGCCCAATCCCCTGAAGCGGTTTGCCGAGGGCGTGGAAGACACCCTTCGCGCCGGCAAAATGTCGGCGAACGTGATCGGCGGAACGATGAGCGTGATGAACAAGGCAGTTGGAGTGCTCACGGACGTGGCTAACGCTGGCAAGTCAGTTGCAACGGAGATAGCTGGGGTAGCGTCGTCGGTGACATCGCCGAAGCCGAATCCGCCACAGACGGGGACTGCTGGTCCAGCAGCACCGCCTGCGTCATCGACACAGAGTCCGCCGTCACAGCCACCGGGAGATCAGCGCAAGTGAGAACTCAATCGGCGCGCGCGAGCGCGGCATCATCACGAAAGAAAAGCGCGAACCGTGCTCGACCAGCTGGCGCAGCTCGTTCGTCCGCTCAGGCGCGGGACGCGGCCGCGGCACCGGTTTCGGGGCCTAGCTCGAGCCCAAAGCGGACAGTCATCTCCACGATGAAGGAGCTGCCGAATTTTCTGAGGCTCATTGGCGGACTCCTATCCGACGTCCGGGTGTCGACCACCGACAAGCTCCTCGTCGCCGGCGCGATCGGCTACGTTTTGCTGCCGATGGATTTCGTACCCGATTTTATTCCGTTCATAGGAGAGATCGACGACGTATTCCTGCTGGTGCTCGCTCTCCAGAGACTGATAGCTAATGCCGGCCGATCGGTGGTACTCGATCACTGGATGGGCGATCCAAAGCAGCTTGGCTCACTCGATCTGGAACGTGTCCTGGTGGCGGCCGCGTTCTTCCTGCCGCGCAGGGTGAGGCGCCGGCTGAGGACAATCGGGCGAGACATCTAAATGACAAACCGACCGGTTTCGCACACGATGACCGCGACTGCGCTTACGATCGATGGTTACCGATCCACCAAAACGCTTGGCGTCGTGAGGGGTGTAACCGTACGGTCCCGTTCGGTGTTTGGCACCTTCGGGGCGGCGCTCCAGACTCTGGCGGGTGGCAACATCACTATTCTCACCGAGTTGTGTGAGCGAACGCGCGCCGAGGCGTTCGACCTGATGCTGGCTCACGCTCAGCAGCTCGGAGCCAATGCGGTAGTAGCGGTCCAGTACGACGCCACCGAGGTAATGCAGGGGGTCACCGAGGTGCTTTGCTACGGAACCGCGGTGGTGATGGTGCTCGCGTCGGCTTGAGGAAATCCATCGCCCTCACGGACCACCTCGCCTCGCTCAGCGCATGTCAGCGCTGCCAGCTGGGAACTGGAATCCGACCAATTGCTTCGCGAGCGTTGAATCCTCGCGCCATGCTCGTCGGACAAGCACCTGGAAAGGTCGAGGCGGAGGGTGGAAAGCCATTCTCGGGCAGGGCGGGGAAGACGCTCTTTCGCTGGCTTCAACGCGCCGGAATAGACGAAGAGACCGCGCGAGAGTTGATCTACATCGCAGCCGTGACTCGCTGTTACCCCGGGGCACATCCGAGCGGACGCGGTGACCGGGTCCCGACGCGCCAGGAGCAATCGAGCTGCGCGGATTGGCTCGAGCACGAACTCCGCATCATACGACCCGAACTGCTGATCCCCGTTGGACGTCTCGCGATCGAGCGGTTCCTGCCGGATCTGCCGCTGTCGGAGCTGATTGGAACCAGACACATAGTGAAGCATTCCGGCGGTCGGTCCGTTGTGATTCCACTTCCGCACCCTTCCGGTGCGAGCAGCTGGGTTCATCAGCACGACAACAAGATTCTTGTCCACAAAGCGATTGAACTGATTGCCGAGGAGATTCGGCTCTTGATGCCTGCCCGGCGACAGACAGCGTGATCCGAGAAGGAGATTCTGTCGGACGCAGATGTGTTCGCCGATGATCGCCTTGTTAGTCGCATGGATCGCCCTGACCGCTGGACTCATCGGCCGCCAACCGTCGCCGGACGCTCACGCAATTGACCGGGTGGTACGAGAGGAGGTAGACAGCGGATTTTCTGGCGTCGTGCTCGTAGCCAAGGGCGACTTGATCGTGCTTCTTCGCCCGTATGGACCGACCGGGCTCCGGCCGACCGTCGGCAGTGCCTTCTGGATCGGCTCGATGACGAAGGGCTTCACCGCCGCAGCAATATTGAAATTGCAGGAAGAGGGACGTCTCGCCCTCGACGACTCATTGAAGCGATTTTTCAGCGACGCATCGCCGGACAAACGCGCGATCACGATACGTCAATTGCTGACGCATACCGCCGGGTTCGGAACCACATACACTGGTGGGGGAATCGTCGGGCGCAACGACGCCGTCCGCGCGATCCTCGCCCAGCCTCTCAGTTACGCGCCGGGAAGTGGTTACGAGTACGTCGACGACGACTATGAACTTCTCGCGGCGATAGTCGAAGTCGCGTCGCGACAGCCGTGGGAGAAATACCTGAAAAACAAGCTCCTGCGGCCGTCGGGGTTGGTCCACACCGGGTTCTGGAGTCGACCAGGGGTGGGCGATTGGGGACATCACGGCGCTAACGGCATCTCGAGCACCGCCGAAGATCTCTTTCGATGGACGCGCGCCCTGAAGAGCGGCAAGGTGCTTTCGCGCGGCCACGTTGCGTCGCTCTCGGCACGGCAGGTATTTGTGCGCTTCGAGCCGCCGGATAGCATCTACTACGGCTACGGCGTGCGCCTGTACGCGAGAAACGGTCGAATATCCGAGACAATGCACTCTGGCAGCAGCGACTTTGGACACACGGGAGTCGTGCGCATACTCCCATCTGGAACAACGGTGATAGTATTGTCGAACGCTGGTTCGCCGGGCGGGACAACCTGGAGCTCCCGCGTGGCCCGGCGTCTCGCCGTTCGACAATAGACCATCAGGGAGAGAGTCATGGGTAGACGCGCAACCGGACCGTTCGAGGTAAAGCTGAACCCGCAGGATGCTTACAACGCGGACCAAGCCGCGCTGCTCGGCCGAATGTCACTCGACAAGCAGTTTCACGGGGACCTTAAAGCCACCAGTAAGGGCGAGATGCTGACCGCTGGATCTGCGGTCCAAGGCTCGGGGGTTTACGTCGCCGTCGAGCGCGTCACGGGCGCTCTGGGGGGAAGGAGCGGCAGCTTCGCGCTCCACCACACCGGAATCATGAACCGTGGGGCACCTTCTCTCGCCATCACCGTGGTGCCGGACTCCGGAACCGGTGACCTGGAAGGAGTTGCGGGCACCATGTCCATCGAAATCGTGGCGGGAAAGCACTCTTACGTCTTCGATTACACCCTGCCGGGCACAGGCTAGCTAGAAGCTCCGGCCGCCATCAAGCGGCCCGAGGAGCTGAGCCGGACCGTCGGTCCGCAACAATCGGACGCAATCGTTTTGAAACCCTGAGGTGTCAAACCCGTAGTGCCCAAAGATGGGAGCACGGGTTTTTTGACGCTTTCCATCGTTTCTCATGTCCACTCATTCCTGAGAGCTGGTCCCATGAAGCACATCGTGTTTGCCGTACTCGCTCTCGTTCTAGGTGCCGCTGGTGCGAGCCAAGCCCAGAACCCCGCGCAAGCAAGACCAATGTCGCCGCCACCCGCCGCGAATGGTGAAGTGTTGGGCACCGTCGTCGACACGGCTTCCAGGGAGGCCGTCCCTCGCGCATCTGTCGCCATACGAAGCAAGAAAGACTCGGCTCTCGTGGCTGGCGCAATTGCGGGCCCCGACGGCACCTTCCGCATCCAGGGGCTGAGATCCGGCGATTACTATCTTCGCACGACGTCCATCGGCTTCCGCCCCCGCACCTACACGTTTTCGATAACCGACGCGGCGCCGCGCGCGAACGTGGGAAGCCTTACGCTCACGCGGATTGCCGTGACCTTGCAGAGCGTGCAGGTGGCTGGCCAGGCGCCGACAATGGTAATCGAGCCCGATCGCAACAGCTATCGCGCCAAGGACGTCGCGCCGGCCGCCGCAAACGCGAGCGAAGTGCTCCAGGCAACGCCGTCGGTGGAAGTGGACGGCGACGGAAAGGTCAGCTTGCGCGGCAATGAGAACGTGGCGATTCAGATCAATGGACGGCCCACGCCTATCACGGGCCCTCAGCTCTCGGCGTACCTCA
>JALYZH010000046.1 GCA_030948945.1 Gemmatimonadota bacterium
GAACATCGACGCCTTCCCAGAACGACGCAGTGCCGAGAAGAACCGCGCGTCCCGAATCGCGGAATTTGCGAAGGAGATTGTCTCGCGTGTCCTCGCCGTGAACGTAGAGAGGACGCGTGCGCTCGATCCCCCGCGCGCGGAGCTCTGCAGCGGCGGCTCGCACGTCACGATGGCTGGTGAATAGCGCGAACACGCCGCCATCCGCTGCGGCGGTGACATCGATGACGCTTCGCACCACCGCCTGCATGTGCCCGGCAGCATCGACGTTGGGGGTTGGAGCATCCGTCGGCACCATGAAGAGCGCGTGGGTGGGATACTCGAACGGCGATGGAAAGATCTCCGTCACAACATTTGCTTCGATCGTGTCGAGTCCCAGTCGATGCGACAGGAAATCGAATCGCGCATCGCTCGTCAGAGTCGCGCTCGTAAGGATCGCCGTTTCGACTTTCTTGAAGAGATCTTCCCGCAGAATGGGCGCGAGATCGAGGGGTACTGACATCACTGCGACGTTCCCTTCCCGGCCGCGCAGCTCGATCCACCTGACCATCGGTTCGCCCACTGGCGGACGCAGCGTTCCCTCCAGGGCGAGCGCGACGCCTTCGAGACGCCTTCCCACCGCCGCCATCTCACCGATGAGCGGGATCACCGCCTCATCAGCCTTCTTCGCGCCTTCCATACGCGTGCGGACCATCTCGAGGCCGGATTTCAGCATCGCGATCTCGCCGAGCAGGTCGGTGAGCGCAGCGTTGAGCCCGGCATTCCAGATCGGATCTCTTGCAAAATCCGCCGTAAGTCGTTGCACCAATTCGCCGCGCATCTGCAGGTAGCTGTGCAGGAGGTCGAAGAGGAACGTCGCCTTTTCGCGCGCTGCTTCGACGCTCGGCACTAAACTCTTCCTGACGATGTCGAGGCTCGCCGTGTTCAACAAGTCGGGCGCGGCTACAAGCCTTGCCTCGAGCGAGTTGAGCAGTCCGCGACCCGAGCGGGCACCTCCACCGGGCCTTATAAGTCGCGAAAAAAGTTGCTGCAAACCTCGTCGGCTCGCTGAGGTGCCGAGGTGGGCGGCTGCGGCGTCCTCGATGTGGTGCGCTTCATCCACGACCAGACGCGAATAGGCGGGAATCACTGCCGTGTCCTCCCAATTCTGCTGCGCACGTCGCACAGCGACGTCGGACATGAGCAGATGGTGATTCACGACCACGACATCAGCTTTTGCCGCCGAACGGCGTGCCTGAAAGAGGAAGCAGCGCGCGTAATGAGGGCAGGCAGATTTGCGGCAGAGATCAGGTTCGGCCGCAACCTCGTCCCACACCTCCGAGCGCGGAGGTGATACGAGATCGGCGAGCGATCCATCCGTTGTCTGCTCCGCCCACTCGGCGATTGCGTCGAGCTCGGCGCGGGATTCGTCGGCGAGGAGCGTGGACGCGAGCAGTTTGCTTTGGGCGAGGCGAAGCAGGCAAAGATAGTTCCGCCATCCCTTGAGCAACGCGAAGCGAACTTCCTGTTCTCCCTCGAACGCCTGAGCGAGAAATGGTAGATCCTTGCGTACGAGCTGCTCCTGCAGATTGATCGTGTTGGTGGAGACGACCGTCCGCTGTCCGTTGCTGGCAGCCCAGCGTAATGCGGGCACTAGGTAGGCGAGAGATTTTCCGACACCCGTTCCTGCTTCGAGCAGGCCCACCCCGCCGTCGTTGTAAAGATCTGCGACAACGCCCGCCATCTCGCGTTGACCCTCGCGGTCTTCGTACTGTGTAAGAACGCGCGCGATCGCCCCGGTGGGACCGAGATCCGTTTCGACGGCGCTGCGATCGAGCGGAGTTCGCTCGCCCTCGTCGACAGAGTCATCCACCACCGGCGATGGCGGCGTATAGAGAATCGGGACATCCCAATCCGGTCGCGCGATCACGGCTCACTCTCGTGGGCGATCTTGTAAGCGAGATTGCGCGGCGCGCCCAGGCTCGAGACGAGATGGTCCATGACATCCCGCGGGGAGTTGCCGGAGTCGCGAAGCTTTCTTGCCGCTTCGCTCAGCTCGCTCTCGGTCACTTGTGGCTTTGCCGCGCCTGCGATCACCAACACAATTTCTCCCCTCGGATCCGTATCGCTGTACACGCCGGCGAGCTCCGCTACGGTGCCGCGCTTGAATTCTTCGAACTGCTTCGTAAGCTCTCGCGCAACGACGGCTGGCCTGTCGCCAGCGCCCGCATCTGCGAGAGCATCGAGCGTCGCACCAACACGATTGCCCGCTTCGAACAGCACAACGGTCGATTGCGACGCGACCACGTCGGCGATCATCTCGCTGCGCTCACGTCCCTTGCGCGGAAGGAATCCCAGGAACGTGAATTTCTCCAGCGACATTCCCGATCCCACTAGCGCCGCCAGCACGGACGACGCGCCGGGAATAGGCACGACGGGAATTCCCGCATCGAGAGCGGCCGTCACCAGCCGCGACCCCGGATCGGAGATGAGTGGAGTCCCAGCGTCCGAGATTAGTGCAATCGAATCGCCTGACAAAAGTCTGGCCACGAGCCTCGGCGTTTCCTTGGCCTCGTTGTGCTCGTGATACGAGCTGAGCGGCGTCGCGATGTGATAGTGGTCCAGCAGCCGACGCGAGTGCCGCGTGTCTTCCGCTATGACGAGA
>JALYZH010000055.1 GCA_030948945.1 Gemmatimonadota bacterium
ACAGTTATCTTTTTTCACTCCGCATGGCCGCCGACATCGACAATAAACTTCCATTTCGCAAGCGCCACCCAACGCTCGTCAGAGCGGTGCTGCTTGCTCTCACTTTTCTCGTCGCACTCGGCGTGGGCACTCTCTACGCCAGCTGGGCTCTGATTTGCCGCGGCAACCAGTGCCCGTCGATCGAGATTCTGGCTGAGTACACGCCGCACCAGACCTCCAAGCTGTACGCAATCGACGGCCGTTTCATCGCCGAGCTGGGACTGGAGCGACGGACGCTGGTCAAGATCGACGAGATCCCGAAGATGGTGCAGGACGCGTTCGTCAGCACCGAGGACAAGCGCTTCTTCCAACACGCGGGCATCGACTGGCATCGCGCCGCGAGCGTGGTCATCCGCTCACCGCTTCATGGCTACTCGCAGGGGTTTTCCACTATAACAATGCAGCTCGCGCGCAATGTCTTCCCCGAGAAGATCAGTCGCGAGAAGAGCATTGTCCGCAAGCTCAAGGAAGCGAAGGTATCCCGCGAGATCGAAACGAAGTACGACAAGAAAAAGATTCTCGAGCTGTACCTCAATCAGATCGACCTCGGTCACGGTGCGTACGGAGTCGAGACCGCGTCCCAACGGTACTTCGGAAAATCCGTTCGCGATCTGAATCTCGCTGAAGCGGCGACCCTGGCCGCTCTCCCCAAAGCTCCCGCCAGATACAATCCCGTCCGCTACCCAGAGCGTGCGATCCAGCGACGAAACACCGTCATCGAGCTGATGCGCCAGGGCGGCAAGATCAGTGACGCGGACGCGAGCCGGGCAAAGGCGTATCCGCTGCAGCTTGCCAACAAGAGCGTCTCGGGCGAGACCGCGCCTTACTTCGTCGAATGGGTCAGGCAGCAGCTCGACGCGCAATTTGGAAAACAGCTCTATGAGCAGGGCCTGAAGGTCTACACCACACTCGATCTCGACCAGCAGGGTGCCGCCGAGCGTGCGCTGGACCGCCAGGTCAAGGCAATCGAGGCGGGCCGGTTCGGGCCGTACCAGCATGAGACGTTCGAGCACTACATGGCACACCGCGAGGGCGACGAAGGGAGCGGCACATCGCCGTACCTCCAAGCCGCGTTCCTCGCGCTCGATCCGCGCAACGGAGCAGTCCGCGCCATGATCGGCGGCCGCGATTTCGACGATTCGAAATTCAATCGGTCGGTCCAGGCGCTGCGCCAGCCGGGCTCCGCGTTCAAGCCGATCGTCTACTCCGCTGCGGTTCAAAACGGCAGACCTGCATCGTACATCGTCAACGACAGTCCGCTCGTTCTTCAGGTTCCGGGGCAGCCCGAGTGGAATCCACAGAACTACGATCTCAAGTACCTCGGCCAGATCCCGCTCCGTCAGTCTCTCTACGAGTCCCGCAACGTCTCCACCATCCGGCTGGGCATGGAGCTCGGCGAACAGACGGTAATAAACGAAGCAAGGAATTTCGGCCTCACCACTCCGATTCCGCCGTATCCATCAATCCACATCGGCGCTGCGGATGTCTACCCGATCGAGCTGATCTCCGCATACACGGCGTTCGCGAATCTCGGCGTGCGCGCGACACCCAACGCGATCATCCGGGTCGAAAACCAGAAGGGTGAGATTCTCTGGCAGCCGACACCCACCCGGTCTCAGGTACTCTCACCTGAGGAAGCATGGCTGATGGTCGACATGATGAAGGATGTCGTGCGTCGAGGCACCGCTGCGGGTAGCGTGTGGGGCGCCGGATTTCACTATCCGGCGGGCGGGAAAACCGGAACGACCAACGACGGCACCAACGTCTGGTTCATCGGCTACACGGCCGATCTCGTCGCCGGCGCCTGGATGGGGTTCGATCGCCCGCAGAAGATCAAGGAAAACGCTCAGGGAGGCGTGCTTGCCGCGCCGGCGTGGACCGCATTCATGACCGAGGTATACAGGCGAAAGCCGCCGCCGCCGGACTGGCCGCGTCCGATCTCGATCGTCACTCGCGATGTCGACATCAGCAGTGGATTGCTGCAGACTCCGTATTGCCCACGGAATCTGGTGACGTCGGAGTTCTACATCTCCGGAACGGAGCCGACACGCGACTGCGACAAGCACGGGCAGTACGCCAATCCCGGACTCACTCCGATCGACACTTTCAGCACGATTCCTCTGACTCCTTCCACCGGTGGGGCTCCGCCTCCGATCAGGCCCGCGCCAACGGTGATACAGCCTGGATACCAGCCCGTACCCAACTCTCGGCAGCGCACTCCAACGGTGTTCGATACGACTCGCGGCAGTATTCGCCGAGACACCACGCGCCCCAGAAACGACACGAGCCCGTCGGCCGCTCCCCCGCCGGCAATGACCCCGCGGTAATGCGCTACCACGCGCGTTGGGTGCTCCCGATCACCCAGCCGCCGATCGAGAATGGAACCGTCGTCGAGCGCGACGGGCTGATCACCTACGTTGGACCTCGTCACGACGCGCCGCCCGGCGACGACTACGACCTCGGCGACGCGATCCTGCTGCCGGGATTGATCAACACCCACACGCACCTCGAGCTCACCGCGATGCGCGGCTTCCTCGAGAATTGTCGATTCGCGGACTGGATCGACAAGTTGCGGCAAAGCCGGAACGACGTTCTCGACGACCAGATGCTGCTCGATTCCGCGCGCTTTGGGATCGTCGAGGGACTCGAGGCGGGAATCACGACTTATGCCGACACCTGCTCGAGCGGAGTGGTGCTGCGCGCAATGCGCGAGCTCGGCGTGCGCGGGATCATGTACCAGGAAGTGTTCGGGCCCGACCCGTCGCACGCTGAAATCGCAATGCGCGAGCTCGAAGATCGTATCGGCAACCTCCAACCGGAGCAAACCGAGCTCGTGACGCTCGGCGTCTCGCCACATGCGCCGTATACAGTGTCGGACCGCATTTATCAGGCGGCCGCAAAATTCGCGAACTTGCAGCGCCTGCCGATGGCAATGCACATCGCCGAGAGCGAGCCGGAACACGAGATCGTGGTGAAGGGGACGGGCGACTTTGCCGACCGCTGGCAGCGTCGCGGCATCGCGGTGGCGCCTCGCGCGCGGTCTCCCATCGAGCTTTTGGAGCGTCAGGGAGCGCTCGAGCGTGGTCCGCTCCTCATCCACTGTGTGCGCGTCGACAATGCCGACATCGAGATCATGGCGCGCCGCCGGTGCGCGGTCGCGCACTGCCCTGCGTCGAATGCGAAGTTCGGTCATGGCATCGCTCCGCTTCTTCCACTCCTCGCGGCCGGAATTCGCGTCGGAATCGGGTCGGATTCAGTCGCCAGCAACAACCGTATGGACATTCTCGATGAGGCTCGTCTCGCGGTCCTCATCCATCGCGCTGCTACGCGTCGCCACGATGCCTTCGGTGCTCATCAAGCGCTCGAGCTGGCGACGATTGGCGGAGCGCGGGCGCTGGGTCTCGAATCGCGCGTCGGATCGCTCGAGCCAGGCAAGGATGCTGATCTCGCCGCTTTCCGAGTCGACATCCCCCGCACGACGCCATTTGGCGATCCCTATTCGGCCGCGATCTTTGCGCTTCCCGGACGGTCCGCAGAGCTGGTCACGGTGCGTGGGACCGTCTTGGTAGAGCAGGGACGCGCTCGATCAGGCGACGCGGCGCTCGCCCGGCGGGTCCGGGAAGTTGGCACTGCTCTCGCTTCATGGGTGCCCGCTTGATATCTTCAACACTCCACTCAGCGGGAAGCCCTGTTCAATGGCGGCAGTAGATAACCACCACCGTATCTGGCGCGACGGGAAGTTCGTGGATTGGGAAGACGCCACGATTCACGTCATGAGTCACGTAGTCCACTACGGCTCCAGCGTTTTCGAAGGCATCCGCTGTTACGAGACGCCCGGCGGGCCCGCCGTGTTCCGACTCGACGCGCACATGCGCCGCTTCGCGGACTCGTGCC
>JALYZH010000061.1 GCA_030948945.1 Gemmatimonadota bacterium
TCCCACGGAATTCGCGGGCTAGCGGCATCGTCCATCAAATTCAACACTCCGAGCAGGGACTCCGGTGTGCCTCGTGAGGCCAACGCCTTCGCTAGCAGATGTCGTTTTGGCTCGTCGAGCGAAAGAAGTGAGAGCGCGCGCAGCCGCGCGTCAAC
Organism: Gemmatimonadota bacterium; assembly: GCA_030948945.1. Next base: position 156 of record JALYZH010000061.1, read on the forward strand.
CACTGCGTCCCCCGCGGCAATCTGCGCAATTCGCGCGGCGGCTTGATCACTCGCCGCGGAATCAGTCGCGAATGGCAAACCGGGAAGCTCTGGATCAACCAATCCGAGTACTGCGCGGCGGGCGTCTTCCGTGTCGAGTAGGGCGAGCGCGCGGATCCACTCATTCTCCACCGCACGCCATTCGTGGATGCTAGGAACAAGTTCCCGCATCAACTCAAGAGCGCCGTCAAAGCGGCTATATCCCAGTGCCGGGAGCACATCGCGAAAATCGTATGAGCGCAGACGGGCCTGCTGGATGATCTGCCGCATCTTCATGATACCTGCGGCCTGCGGAGCGACGTAGGGACAGATACCTAAGAAACGGATCAGGTCCCAACGCTCATGGTCCTGCATACCCCACTTTTTCATGCGCTCGAGTGCGTCGTCCAGCAACGGCAGGCATTTGTCGGCGGGTAGCACCACTCCGCTGAATAGCAGATGTTCCGCGGCGTCCACGTGCATATGCGCATCAAACTCCGACTTGAGCAACATGGTGTCGAGAATCAGATCTGCGCACCCCATCGGATTGGTTTGGGCAAGACCGAGCGCAAGCTTCTTAAGTCGATGATTCAAGTGTTGGGGATCCGCTTCTTCTCTCCGCGTGTCTTCGAGGCGCATCATCCGATTGCGGATCGCTTCCGCAACTCGCGCACGTCGACTGGCGGTGACGTCGTTAACCAGCCGTCCCGCGCGCGCTTCCCAGACTTGCTCGTACCCTTGCCGACGGCCTAGCTCGCGTCGCACTGATCCGTCGAATTGATGCCCGAACTCCTCTATGACTGCCGCCTCGTATTCCGGTTCTTCGAGGAGCTGTAATAGGGTGCCATCGGCGTTATCGCCGAGAAGCGCGACGATCGAGCGGACATACGAATGTGTCTGAGTAATCGAAGCGTAATCTTCAGATTCCCCTCGGGCGCGCGCGGCACGACCTAATCGCATTCGCTGGATGTCCGCGCGCACGTTCGCGACGACGTCGGCAATGTCTGTCTGGTCGCCGATCTGAGAGACTACCGAGGCGAATTCCGCCTTAAGGTTTCCGCTTGGATCCTCTTTCGCTCGGACGAGACCAGCGCTGCGCCGGATGTATCCGCGAAGTGGCTCACGTGAGGGCTCATCGAGGTCGATCCGGTCGGCATCTGTCATTCCGATGCGCCCATATAGGTAAAGCAGGGCTTCTACGACGTCAGGATTGGGATCTTGCGCCAGCATGTCAGAGAGTCCAGAAACCACGACACTCGCAGAGATCGAGCGGAGAAGTGCCTCGATCTGTCGATGAATTTCCCATTCGATTTTGGGTTGCCCGTCCGACGCTGACTTGATGCTTTGCTGAACTTCGAGGAACCGCAGAAACGCACGACGCGCGATGTCCGGGTCGGCGTCCTTCGTGACGACCATGACCGAACCTTCGAGGCGCCTATGTTCTACATTCTGCGTCGCCAGGCGATCGAACTGCTCGTCGCGGAAATTCTTGGGGATTGCCGTCACATACACACGCCACCGATCGCTCCATAAGGCCCCCGTCGCAATCCTTCTAGCGACCCATTCACTCGTCCACGTCGGATCGCGATCGCGCACGGCGTCGACGGCTGATTCGACGAGGCTTTCGTCGAGGTCCCCGAATTTATCCACCGCAAGCTGTTCGAGGACGAGCTTGAGCCCGGACGCGGCATTCGGATCCTTGAGTTCGTGTAGTGCTAGCAACGCTCGTAGGCGTAGGGAAATGTCAGTCTTATCGCTCGGATAGTGCTCAAGTACGGAACGAGCCCGGGCGTGGAGTCCCTGCGGAATAAACTTCGGGGAAGTCGCGAGGATAAGGCGGGCAAAGTTATCGTCGTCAAGCGTCCCCGCGCCTCGTGTGAACTCTTCTTCGGCTCCGATCCAACTCAGCGCCTGCATAGCGCTTTGTCTAACTTTTTTGCTGGAGTCCGCGAGCGCAAACGTCGACACCGCGGGCACGAATCGATGATGCAAAACCTCGGAAACGAAATTGCTCCTAGCGTCTTCCGGCCATTCACGGACAACACGCTGCCAATCGGTTCCAAGAGTCGACAAACGGAAGTCTCGCCACAGTCGATACGTGCGGAGCCGCGTTTGCTCATCATCGGTCGATAGTATCGGCTCAATGATGTCGCGGAATAAATCGAGGCCACTCGCGAGCATGGCAGCGATGGCGCAGCCTCGATGATGGCTGTCGCTTGAGCTGTACCATTCACGGAGCCGCTGGCTCAAGATCTTCCCGCTCGGGTCGCCGGATGTGACGCCGAGCGCGTAAGCGAGTTGGGCGGCAAAGATGGGATCGACGCGGAGGGCCATGTAGAGAAGCTGCGAAGGGCCGTTTTGTTGGCCTCTTCGTGAGCTGGCGATAGGCTCCACGCTCAGCGTTTCAGCGAGCATCTGGAAGGGTTCGCTCCACGCGGGCTCGTTCACGTACGCCCGCACAAAATCGGGGTGACCATCCGAACCCGTATCGGACCGCGCCAAATCCCGAAACGCCCGACGCAAGCCACGTGATCCAAAGTACTCCTGAAACAACTGATGCTCGAATCGATACGCGACATCCGGATAGTCCAACCGTTCCAGGACGTGGTGAGCGCACAATGCATTCAGGATGTCAGCCGGCGGCGGGGCGGTATTGATTTGCCCATCGGCGGTAAGAACCCCCGACATGCGATGCGCGGCGGCGCGTGCTTCCGAGTCGGACAGGCTAACGCTACCAGAGCGGAACATCTCGATCGCGAGTGATTCAAGGTACGCGCAGAACATACCTCGAAGTGGCGCAGAAAGGAGTTGGGCCTCGTGTTCTGCCGATTGTTCGTGCAACCGGATCACTGCATCCATTAGGCCGACGCGTGTTCGCGGGATCAGCTCACCGGCGGCGACGATGGCCGCGATCTCAGACAGCGCGAATGGCGTGCGCGTGAGCTCGTCCAGCGTCGGGTCGCTATCGATGACAGTGAGGAGCCCCGTTGCTTGCTCACCTAGGCGCTGACGCACATAGGCGGCCCGCGTGCGATGGCTAATACGACGAAGTCGCATTCGCGTGGCGCCAGGCAGTGGGGGGGAGATATAGTGTGCGCGCGTGGCGACGATCATCCCGGCAGAGGGAAATTGTCGCTCGAGGTCTCGCATGACGATCGCCGCATCGTTCAACAGTGATTCGGTGACCTCATTCCAGCCGTTCAATAAGAAATAGAACCGTTCAGCCGGCTCTGATTGCGCCAATTGTTGGGACGTGAGCCCGCGCCGTTCGAACGCCGCCATCCCCGCAATAAAAGGTAGAATCGCCTGACCGGACTTCACCCACGACGGCAAGTCGATGAAGAACACCGCCCCGTCGCCGCTTAGCCCTCCCTGTGCCAGCTGGAACAGGGTTGTGGTCTTCCCGCGACCTGCAGGTGCTTCCAACACCAGTCGCCGCGCGTCACGTAGCGCTGCCTCGATATCGCCAAGGGACCACACCGTATCACCGTCAGCCCCGTTTGGTTCGACACCGGTGGCTTGTAGTGCGATCAGCGGGTGACCGACAACCCGACGCGCCCAGTTGCCAGCCTCTTCGAGAGCGGCGGCGCGGATCTTCTCGACGACGGTTGTGAGCGACAGATCGACTCCCAGATCGAGTCTGAGATACGTTCGACACAGGCCGACATTTTGTGGAGCGGTCAAGGACGTCACGATGTCCTCGCGAGAGATTACCTCGAGTTCGAAACCGAACTTTTCGCGAAGCTGCTTGATCCAATCGAGCTTTTTCGGGGTCGACACCTTTCCGGACGTCGCGAAGACCAGACGTTGAATCTGATCGCCGAAGTGTTCCCTGACCTTCTTGGCGTCGGATACGATCTTGCTGTAAGCCGGTGTAATTGAACACGCCAGCCCGCGTCCAATGCCGTCAGTTGCGTGCACGCTGGTCACGAAGGCATCGAGACCAAGATCATTCTTACGCTCGGCTGCCACGAGATCAGGCCAACGCTGTTTTGCGAGAACGACTGCGAGTGGCTGAAATCGCATCCCCTCTTCATACCGCTCCAGTTCGTCGAGCGCTTTTTCGATTTCGGACCTGAGCGGAGCGTTGTGCATTATGTTGCTCGAGGGGGGCACGACTGTGAGGGCGGCTTGCGCTTAGCAGACGTCGACGGGCGCGTTCCAACAGTACGAAAGCTTGCGGAAGAATGAACACCCGGTCGCCCGGGCTGATTGACCTAAAGTCACGGCGATTAGAGAGTATTAACGGAGCGGCACCCCAATTTCACGGTCGATCGCGCCATCGCGAATACGCCCAGTTAGGCAGGCCGAGCGTACTACTCCGCGGCGAGTGCTTCCTTGAGGAATGCATCCGCCTCCGCGCTTGGAACAAACTCAGAAAAGCCGCCCTCGAATGGCTCGCTCCGTTCGCGACCGATTCCGGCAGACCGGAGGCGCTCTACAGTTTCGTCAGACGCCTCCCGTGAGCCGCACACAGTGAGCAGCCGGACGTCGGCGGCTAGTTCGCCGCTGATCCGGCCAAGAAAGTGTTCTTCCATTCCTCGCCAACCAATTGCGAGCACCGATCGCACCTCGTGTAGTCGAGAGTCAAGAAACTCGAGGTGCGATTCTGGGCAAGCAAAATTGCTTTTCTTGTCGAGTGGAATCGCTAATGCAGGGACATAGGCATGGCCACCCTGTGGCTTGGGTGGCCTTTCTTCGGTCTTCGTGATTTCGGTTGCGATGCTCAGATCCGTGAAGCGTGCAATGACTTCATGCGCGATGGACCATACATGCTCTCCGGATTCCGCGACAATCGGCAAATCCGTGTTGACTCGATATCCCCAATCGATTGAGCCATGCAGTTTGACTAGCGGGAAGTACGGCTGATCGATATAAGACTCAAGAGTCGAGTACTCATTTGCGAAAGGCTTCTTACCATCCGAGATGTAAAACGAGGCTGCATACTCGAACAATCGATCATAGTTGAACGTCAGAAACAACACGCTGTCTCGCCGACCATGCCTCCATCGCTGAATCCGATCGAGTATGCCGAGATAGTTCGTGATGCCTAGGCGTTCGTACTGCCAACGATAGTCGCATTCCCAAATCAGCTGTTGGAGGTAGTAACGTACCGCAACGAGTTCGGAAAGCCTGGCAGGGTAGTCCGAGGCTTCTTCAACCAAACGCGCTAGCATCTTCTCAAGAGGCTGATCCTTGGAGGCGCGACTGAGTTGCGCAACCAGAGGCAGAATGCGTGGATAGTTGGTAATGTCTCTGCCGAATTCCTTCCGCTCCGCAAACAGCATATCGGTCAGCGGCGGACGCCACTGGACGTTCGCCTCAGCATCGCGTGAGGGACGAAGTTGCGGCGCGGAATCGTAAGACGCGCCCGCGCCGAAGATCACAAGTAGCATGATGTCCTGGAATATTGGTGGCCTGAGCCCGGTGCTCCTTCGGTCGCTATCGCTAAGCCCATCGAAAGGAAGGTGTCGCTAACTCACCCAGCCGCGTACCTGTAGCCGCTGAACGCCCGAAGGCTCGCCGTCACGCTGTGTAATCCGGTGCTGTCGATTGTAGCGCCCAATTGCCGCGTCCGTTGCCTCGGCCAGCGTCTTTCCCTTCGAGATGACGTAGAGCCGTCCGTATTGCCAAGGAACGGACTTTTCCCGCCAGAAGAGTGTGTAGCCCTCGTCGTCCCAACTCGCCGTCAGTTTGAATTGGTCGAGAAATCGGAATCGCTCAGCGTCGGAAGGCATCAAGCCAAATTAAATCGCCGCAGGAGAAGTTCACCAGCACGGAATGGGGTAGAGCACACGCTTACACGGCGTGAGGTCGTTTACCTACTGTCCGTTACTGTCCGTTGGGTGCACAAAAGTCCGGCAATGGGGACCGGCAGGATGCCGGCGATAGTGGCTCCTGCCCTATGAAAACCGGCCCCGCGCCGGACTTTGCACCTTGGCTAACTGCGCCTGATAAGCGTGAGGTCGGTAG
>JALYZH010000066.1 GCA_030948945.1 Gemmatimonadota bacterium
CCCTTAGTTACCCTAGGAAGTAGACCATTCAATGATGCCAAATCCTTCTGCCTGATCGGCAATATACTTGTTGCGAAGTCCTTCTTAATGCAGGCGTCGAGGCAAGTTCCGCTTTCTGATCCGCTATCGGCCTGCTTAGGGCCGCCGCAAGATTAACTAGTCTTTCGTAACCGGAATTCAATCATTACGAGAAGCTTTGGTGGGTCGCCATCGGCGGACATTCATTCGTTGGTAATCCCAATAAATACTGAAGAAGTTGCCATCGTAGCCCGCCTCCCCGTGCCTCTGTCGATTGTGTTATAGTTCCGATTGAAATGCTCGACGAGTCGGAACTCTAACATTATGCGCCCCTTCTCCTTCGACCCCCAAGCGCTCCGCAAGCATCTTCTGCGCCACAAAATTGCGACTTTACCCGAACTCAAAGCTGTTCTCGGCACCAGCGCCGACCTCACCGTCTTTCGAAAACTCAAACTCTTGGATTACCTCTCCAGCTATACCCACCGCGGCCGTTTCTATGCCCTCCGCGAAGCCGCCCGCTTCGACGACATTGGCCTGTGGTCCCACGATGCAGTTTGGTTTTCCCGTTATGGCACCCTCGTCTCCACCATCGAGTCTTTCGTCAACCAGTCCCCGAACGGCTGGTTCGCCGATGAACTGGCCGACGTTCTCCATGCTGAGGTCCAAGACCCCCTCCACGATCTCGTGCGCGCCGAGCGTCTGCGCCGCTCCGAGGTGGCCGGACGATTCCTTTACACCTCTGCCGATGGCCGGCAAACGCGCGCTCAACTCCGCACCAGGCAAACCGCCCGGTCGGTACCGTTGCTGACCGATGCCTCTGCTCTCCAGGTATCTCCCGATGAACTGAAAGCGGCCATCGTGCTTTTCTATAGCCTGCTTGACGAGCAGCAGCGTCGCTTATTCGCTGGGCTGGAATCCATCAAGCTAGGACACGGAGGCGACAGCATTCTGGCCGAATTCCTCGGCCTGGACCCGCACACCGTCGCGCGCGGACGCCAACAACTGCTCGATCAGAACGTATCGACTGGCCACACGCGTCGTTCTGGCGGCGGACGCAAACCCGTCGAAAAAAAACCACCGACATCGTCACACTGATCGAGTTCCTGCTGGAATACGATACCGCTGGCGATCCTATCACCGGGTTGAAGTGGTCTCGGCGCACTACCGAGAAGATTGCCATGGCGCTGGGCGACTTCGGTGTCAGCGTTAGCCCCAACACCGTCGCTCGTCTTCTCTACCAGATGGGCTATTCCCTGCGCGTCAATCACAAGAAACTCTCCACAGACTTTAGCCCCGACCGCAATGATCAGTTCCTCTATCTGAGCGATCTTCGTCGGCGCTTCCAACGTCGCGGCCTACCCATCATTAGCGTCGATACCAAAAAACGCGAACTGGTCGGCAACTTCAAGAATCCTGGCGCGCGCTGGGATCTATCTGCACGCTTGGTCAACGACCACGATTTCCGCTCGGATTCCACCGGGGTCGCCATCCCTTACGGCATCTACGATCTGCTCGCCAATCGAGGATCGGTCACGGTCGGCGTCTCGCACGACACATCCGCTTTTGCGGCCCACGCTATCGCGAACTGGTGGCGCCAAGAAGGGGCGGTCCGATATCCACGATCCCGGCAACTCCTAATTCTGAGCGACACCGGTGGCAGCAATGGCGCTCGTCGCCGCGCCTGGAAAACCGAACTCCAGTCTCAGTTGGCCGATCCGCTCGGCCTGACTCTTACCGTGGCCCACTACCCGACCGGGGCTTCCAAATGGAACCCGATTGAACACCGCCTCTTTTCTGAAATCTCCAAGAACTGGGCTGGAGAACCACTCGATAGTTACCAGAAGATCCTTAACTTCATCCGCTCAACCAGAACGGAAACCGGCTTGTCCGTCACCGCGCGTCTCGATCGTCGCAACTATCCCACCGGTACCGAACCGACACCCGAACAGCTTCAATCGCTTCGATTGAAACCGCATGAGGTTCTGCCGAAGTGGAACTACACGATCTCACCAAATCTGTGAGGTTGTTTTTGCGTCAGCCCTAAGATTCAAATCACAGGCAATCTCTTTCACGGAACTGCCTTCAGCGAGTATCTTCAGCACTTCACGCTCGCGCGCTGTGAGCGTTGCAAAGCGTGGGAGACGGCTGGTGGATTTAACTCGGGAGCGGAAATCATCCACCAGTTGGGCCAACATGCGTGGGCTGAGATAGCTGCCGCCTCGACACACGTCCCGCATAGCGGCGACCAGTTGGTTAGAAGGGCTGTCCTTCAGAACATAGCCGCTCGCGCCAACCTCCATGCCCTCTACCAGGTAATCCTCGTCGTCATACATGGTCAGGAACAGAACCTTCGTTTCCGGCCGGTTCTTCTTGATCTGGCGAGTAGCTTCGAAGGCGCTCAGGCCTAGCATGCCGATATCCATCAGGACCACGTCGGGACGTACTTCGGCCGCCTTGTCCACAGCTTCCCCACCATTGGATGCCTCGGCGACAACTTCCATGTCTGCTTCGGCGGAAATAAGGGTGCGAATGCCCTGGCGGAACAAGGTATGATCGTCCGCCAACATGATGCGAGTCTTAGACATAAATTTAACCTGCCTTTGTTCCTTTCTGCGACGTGCGGTATTCCGCCCCGCGCCCGCTGTTGATCGATGTGTTGAGTGACGCGCTGTAGAGCGAGGCGCTGTGGAGAGACCCGGCCAAACCGGCGCGCCCGGCGCTCTTCGAAAGCGGGAACGATATCGCGACCTTGGTTCCGCGAGACTTCTTTTTACCCGTCGCGGGAATCTGCTGGACCGGATAGCTGTGGATCTCAAAGCCGCCACCTAATAGCGCCACCCGCTCCCTCATCCCGGACAGCCCGAAGGAGTCCCGCCTCGCGAATGCTTCGTCGATGTTAAACCCCACGCCGTTGTCTTCCACCTTTAGCCTTACTAGTTCATCGGCGGAACTAACCGAAACATTTACAGTAGTAGCCCGGGAATGCTTGGCGATATTGTTGAAGCACTCCTGCACCAGCCGGTAAAGGATGATCTCGGGGCCTTGCGGCAGCCGCGCCAGCCGGCCCAGTTGGAGCTTTACTCGAATAGGATGGAGCCTGCGAAATCGATTGACGAGCTGACGCAGCGCGGCAGCCAACCCGAGTTGCTCGAGAACGGCCGGACTTAAGGCGGCAATCAGCCTGCGCATCTCAATGATGGTGCGCTCGGTCAAATCGCGCGTCTCGCGCAGCTTCCCAATCCACTCCACTTTGTCGGGCGGGCAGCGCGTGCTCCAGCAATTCGATCTGCAGCCGGATGCAAAGCAAAGACTGTCCTGCCTCGTCGTGAAGTTCACGGCTGATCCTGCGCCGTTCCATCTCCTC
>JALYZH010000215.1 GCA_030948945.1 Gemmatimonadota bacterium
TTGAAGCGACCAGTCGAAGCGAACGGTTGGGCGTAAAGCTGGAACGAGAGAAGCGGGGAAAGAGTCCACTCAACGCGCGTGGTCGCGGAGAGCGTGGTCTGATAGAGATCGGCGAAGACGTAGCGGCGCCCGTATGTCGCGATCGCCAGCGGGTCTGTCGCCCCGCGCACGAACTGAATGGTGTTGTGATAGAGCGCGATGTTCGGCGACAGGGTGACGTGGATCGAGGAGCTGGGGCGGACATCCACCCCGAAGGTCAGATCTTTCTGGTAGCCGTGATCCTGATCGCCGTAATAGTCGGTGTACAGGTTGTAGGAAACCGTCTTGCGCTGGTCGCTGTTGATCTGCGTCCATCCTCCATACTGCGTCGGTTGGCGGCCGAGAGGTCCGCCGCGGGTGAGACGGTCATCGATCGCGCTCGGGTCGTACTCACCACCTGCGTACACCGTCCACAGGTTGGTGAAGTTCAGCGTGACCTGATTGAAGAAGCTCGTCCAGATCTTGTTCCCGCCGTAATTCCAGGCGTGGTTGGTCCCTAGATACAGGTTGTAGCTCCGAAGCAGCTTGCCCGCCTCGATGTTGTTGTACGAGCCGCTTGCTCCGAGGTTGCGATAGTCGACGCGCCCCATGAAGCCCAGATCGTTGACTTCGAACCCCGGGCTGACCTGTTTCGCCGTTCCGGCAAAAGACCAGGTCCCCGATTTGTTCAGTCCGAGTTTTGCGGAGTTTCCCCTTAGTGAGTTCGCTGAAGTATCGATGCTGAGGTAATCCGCGTCGGGCCGCTGATAGTAGCGGGCGCTCGCGACCTGCGCGTTCCGAATTACAGACCGGTTGCCGTTGATCGAGGATCCCGAGATCGCGCCAGTCAGGGCCCATTGGCGATTCGCCCACCGATGCTCGAAATCGAGACTGCCAACATCCGCACTCGAGCGCAGCAGGTTCTTGAACACCGTGTCGTGGAGATTGCGATTCGCGGCGGTGCCGCCGAGGCTCAGAATAGTGTTGCCAGCTCGAAATTCGCGGGAGACGCGACCGACGAAGTAGTTGGTGAGTGGCTCCACTGCCGTCGTAGATTGAAAGTCCGCTGCATCAAGGACGCGCGCTTTCTCTTCGGCCGTGACGGCATTCAAAAGTCCGACGGTCCACGCCCCGACTTTGCCGGTCAGCTTGCCCGCGCCGAGAATCGTGGTGGCGTCGGGCGCATCCACGAAACGTCCATCCGGAAAGCGCTGCGGTGACCTTCCGATGCGTCTCGAATAGAATATCTGTTGGTTCCCGAAGGATGGACCGCCGTTTATCGAGCCGATGGCGAAGATGTTTGCGCCCTCGACGAAGAATGGGCGCTTTTCCGGAAAGAAAGTCTCGTAGGCGGACAGGTTCACCACCGCCGGATCCACTTCGACCTGACCGAAATCCGGATTCACCGTAGCCGTCAGCGTCAGTCCGCTGGGCAGACCGTATTTGAGATCAGCGCCGGCGGACGGCTTCGCATCGTTCGAGCGGTAAAACGGGTTGGCACGGTCGCCCGGCGCGCGAGTGAGCTTGCCGCTGATGTACGGCACGATCTCGAGACGCCGTGGGGTCGGAATGTCCACGATGCCGGCGAGATCCCCTTCGAACGATACGAACCCCGGATCTGTCGTCTTCCAGGGAGACCAGCTGTCGCGCTCGTTTCGGCGGGCGATGTCGCGCATGATCTGAATTCCCCACAGCCGCTCCTCTCCAGCTCCAGCGCGACCGAATCGAAGCTGCGAGAACGGAATACGGTACTCGGCGGTCCAACCGAGTGAATCGATTGAGGTCGCGACCTGCCACACGGCGTCCCAGTTGATGTCCTCACCGTTGTTGTCATTGAACTCGAGAACATCCTTTTGGACTCCGCGCGGATTTACCGAGAAGCGGAACGAGGTGCGCCGGTCGTGATAGGAATCGACCATGAGGTGCAGCCAGTCCGAGTAGATCCCCACAGCATCACGCCTGGCGAGCTGCGCCGCTATAGAATCGGGACGCGAGTCGAACATCCGGACACCGACGTAGAGCGCGTCATCGTCGTAGAGAACGCGGGCCTCGGTTGGATCGGTCGGCTTTCCTCCCACCTGGGGATAGCTCTGAGTGAACCCGGTCGCGGCAGGGGCCGACGCCCAGGCGGGCTCGTTCAGCTTTCCGTCGATATCGATCGAGCCTGACACACGCACCGCCCGCATCACTTTCACACTGCCCGCAACTGGAGGCTTGGCGACAGAAGCTGCGCTATCAGCGGGTTGACCTGTGTAGGACGGAGTTTGCCCACCGGCGCGGAGAATTGGACTAACTGCGGAAATGGCGGCCAGACATCGCAGTAGACAACGAATATCCATGACGATCCATTAGTTGAAAGTGGCGCGCGAGCCCGTCACCATCGCCTTTCTTAGACATCGACACAGGCCGAATGGTTCGAGGGTTCCGAGCAGCGGACGAACGGCTACTTCCTCTTCGGACCCGCCGGGATCGTAGCAGGAGCGAGAACGGGAGCCACGTTTTCCGCGTCCGAAATCCGCGGGAGCGGTTTGGGCAGTTTGGTAGCCCTAGGCAGGTGACACGCCGCGCTGGGGTCGCTCTCAAAATCATGTATGAGGTTGCGCGATTTCGAGAGCTCCTGCGAAGTGCCGCGAACGGTGATCGCCGCGATGCCGCTGCTCGGCAAGTAGTAAATGCTACCGTGTGAGCGGACGTACGGGTTTATGATGTCGGCCGCCTGCTGCGGTGAGAGACAGGTAAGCTGCATGGTCTCCGTGTGAAGGATGGGCATGCGCCGCGCATCGGCGACGTTGAGCGCGGGGATGATCGTCAGCGCGGCGGCAATCCAGATTGTCGCTGCCAGTGCCCCGCCCGTTATCAGAACCGCCACGCGTCCCATGCTCCTGCGCCTGGCTGTGAGCATCGATTGTTCGGCCACCGCGATCGGATTACTCATCGGCGGGAGCCCGTTCAGAATGGTCGCCGCCTCATACTCCTTGTCGCGCAGCATCGTCGTCACACACGCACAATCCGGGCAGGTGTCGCAGTGGACCATCACCGCGGAATCGGACGCCATGTCTCTCAGCGATGCGGTCGACAGCGCCGTCAGAACCTCTGCGCAGTTCATTTGTCCAACTCCGCGTAACTTGGGTGACTTGCCAGGAATTTTGCGCGAATTGTCGAGCGCGCCTTGAATAGACTTGCCCGTACGGACACGGGCTTCATTCCCGTGCGCCCGGCGGCTTCAGCCGGAGATAAGCCCTGAAGATCGACGAGGTCGAAAATTTCCCGCTGCCGGGCCGGGAGCTCGGAAAACAACTCTCGAATAACAATCGCCGCTCGCTGACGATCGACCCGGCCCCCCGGATCGGTGGTGTAAACATCCCGAATGGGCGCCGCCCCGGGAGAGAGCGCCAGTCGCTTCCGACGCCGCTGCGCGCGCCGCAGTTGGGTCGCGGCTCGTCGCGTAATTGCGTACAGCCACCCTTCGAGGGAGCCATCCGACCGATACTGCGACAGCTGACGATGAACCCGTACGAATACCTCTTGAGCGATATCTTCGGCCTCGTCGGCATCCTGGGCAAACATGAGAGCCCAGCGAAAAA
>JALYZH010000101.1 GCA_030948945.1 Gemmatimonadota bacterium
ATCGCGTGGGGACGCGGATGGCCCAATTCTATCTGTTCAGGAAAGAGCAGACACTTGATCAGCCGCGCGGACAGAATATTCCATAACATTCGATTGGCGATGTCGGCTTGTAGCAGCAAAGCTAAAATGTCAGCACTGAGCAAAGTAGAGATGTCAGTTTCTGCTCCTTTTTGGGAGTTCGGAGGCTGTCATTTCGATGGGCATGGTGGTGATGAGCAAGCGCGAGCTGAACCGTCTTGATGTTCTGGCACGGCTGGACAGCGACAGATTAACGGCTCGAGCCGCCGCTGAGCTGATGGCGATAACGGCGCGGCAAACGTATCGGCTGTTGAGAAGATATCGCGATGGCGGCGCTTCAGCCATCGCCAACCAGCGCCGGGGGCGTCCTTCGAACAACCGCTTGCCGGATGTGGTTCGCGATCGTGCGATCGCTCTGGTGCGGGAGCGTTACGCAGACTTTGGACCGACATTCGCGGCCGAGAAGCTGGCAGAGCGCCATGATCTCAAAGTTTCGCGGGAGACGCTGCGCAGCTGGATGCGGCAGGCGGGGATCTGGATGTCCCGTGCTGAACGCAAGCGCATCCAGCAACCTCGGCATCGCCGCGAGCATATTGGTGAGCTGGTCCAGATCGACGGCTCAGAGCATCGCTGGTTCGAGGATCGTGCAGCTGCCTGCACGTTACTGGTGTTCGTCGACGATGCGACAAGCCGCCTGATGGAGCTTCGTTTCGTCCCATCCGAGAGCACATTTGCCTATTTTGAGGCGCTGAGGGCGTATCTTCGTCGCCACGGTAAACCCGTCGCCTTCTACTCCGACAAGCATTCCATCTTTCGGGTGTCGAACGAGAACGCAGCCAGCGGCAATGGAATGACCCAGTTCGGAGTGCGCCAGGAAAGCTGGCAAAGAATAGGAGGTGAAAGTCCCCCATGGGGTAAGGACTAGCCATCCGCCCCGACCCCGAGTGATGCGCGGCGTCCCGCGAGGGCCGACGTGAAGCGTTCACAGGGGAGACCACGGGCCAAGTATTGAGCTGCGAAACGGGTCTAATTCCGAGGTGCCGATCTCATTCCGTTGAAGAGAAGGCAACATCGTCCCATGGCGAATGGCTTGCATGGGAAGAACCTCGCGCAGTCGGAGACCTTGTGCACGTGGAGAAGTTCTTTGCACGGAACCTGGGAAGTCTCATCCGTGTCCGGACAGGCAAGCCGGGCCGGTTCATGAAGGCAACAGCCGAACGATGAACATGCACGCGGATGAGAATTCGGACGGGGTCATAGTACCCGAGAAGCGGCCGAACAAAGAGGGCTTGCCCTCGGCGGAGGCCGTGGAGGGAAGGACCCCGCCCAAGGGGAACGGCGGCGAGACGGCCGCGGCCCGGACACTGCGCCGGGACAACGCGTCGAACGGACTCATCGCCGTGCGCCGAGCGGCGCGACAGAGCAAGAGTGTACGGTTCACTGCGCTGCTGCATCACATCACCATCGATCTCCTGAAGCGGAGCTACCATTCGCTTGAACGGGACTCCGCGCCGGGCATCGACGGCGTGACGTGGCAGACCTACGGAGAGAACCTCGAAGAGAAGCTAGAGGACCTGCACGACAAGGTGCACCGGGGAAGTTACCGAGCGCGTCCGGCCAGACGTACCTACATTCCGAAGGCTGATGGCTCGAAACGACCGCTGAGCATTCTGTGCCTGGAGGACAAAATCGTCCAACAGGCGGTCGCGACGGTTCTCGAAGCAATCTACGAGGAAGACTTCCTCGGGTTCTCCTATGGATTCCGGCCGGAGCGCGGCCAGCACGATGCGCTGGACGCCCTCCATGCGGGCATTCTCAGGAAGCAAGTGAACTGGGTGCTTGACGCGGATATCCGGGGCTTCTTCGATGCCATGGCCCACTCATGGATTATCCGTTTCCTCGAGCACCGTATCGCGGACAAGCGCATCCTGCGCCTCATTGCAAAATGGCTCAAGGTCGGCACTGTCGAAGATGGACGCAGAACACGTGGCGTATGTGGCGCTCCGCAAGGCGCGGTGATCTCACCGATTCTGGCGAACGTCTACCTACACTATGCGTTCGACCTATGGGTCCATCGCTGGCGCCTCACCAAGGCGTCGGGCGACATGATCGTCATCCGCTATGCGGACGACACCATCGTCGGCTTTCAGCATGAGCATGAGGCACGGGCGTTCCTTGACGGTCTCAAGGAGCGAATGCGCAAGTTCGAACTGGCGTTGCACCCGGACAAAACCCGGCTGATCCGCTTTGGCCGCCACGCGGCCAAGCAACGTGAGAAGCTTGGAGAGGGGAAGCCTGAAACCTTCGACTTCCTCGGCTTCACGCATTTCTGCACACGATCACGCAAATGGGGCTCGTTCGTCATCGGGCGCAAGACGATCAAGAAACGGATGCGAGCCAAGCTACTGGCGATCAAGATCGAGTTGCGCAAGATAATGCACGATCCCATCGCGAAAACCGGTGCTTGGGTGAAACAGATGCTGAAAGGGCATCTGAACTACTTCGCTGTCTCGGGTAACCACCCGAGCCTGTGGTGGTTCTTCAACAAGGTGAAGCGGCTCTGGCTCGCATCGCTCAAGCGGCGCAGCCAAACGGCACGCCTCAGCTGGGAGAGGTTCATCCAGTTCGTCGCCCGGTTCTTTCCGCCAATCAGAACTATACACCCGCTGCCTTGTCACCGCTTCGACGCCAGAACCCGAGGGAGGAGCCCGGTGCGTTAGCAGCGCACGCCGGGATCTGTACGGGGGGCGGCTGGCAACGGCCGTCCCTACCGTGACCGGGCCTTGTCGGAACTCAACATCGAGATTCTGTGCGCCAATACCAGCCAGGCGAAGGGTCGCGTCGAGCGCGCTCATCATACGCTGCAGGATCGTCTGGTGAAGGAGCTGAGACTCGCCGGCATCGGCACGATCGAGGCGGCAAACGCATTTCTGCCCAGCTTCGTCGCCAACTACAACGGTCGCTTTGCCAAGCTCCCGGCTCGCGACAAAGATCTTCATCGTTTGCTCGATCCCCGACAGGATCTTGATGAAGTCCTTGTTGGCGTGAGCAGCGTCAGGTGTCGCATCAACTGGTAGTGAACTACAGTCGTATGAAGCTGACGCTTAAGCCGGAAGGCCTGGCAGTTCGCCTTCGCGGCAAAATGGTCGACGTCTATGACTTTCCGGATGGGCGGCTCGAAGTTCGCTGGAAAGGTCGATCTCTGCCTTACTCTGCCTTCGACAAACTTCAGCGTGTCAGTCATGCCGCCATTGTCGAGAACAAGCGCCTGGGCGAGATCTTGGCGTGGATCAAGGAACAGCAAGACCGCCAGCCCCGCTTCAACCGAGTTCCAGATGGACCACGACGATCGAGCCAGAAGCCGGGCGTTCTAAAGAACCGCGCCTTGCGAATCACTGAAGCCGCCAAATCGTGTCCAAAAGCCCACCGCGTTAGCCGGCGCCG
>JALYZH010000106.1 GCA_030948945.1 Gemmatimonadota bacterium
TCGCGAAATCTCCCGCCACATACGCTCCCCCATTCTTATCGATTGCGATGTTGATGGACGGAAGTATTTGCGGAGCGCCGATCGATGTCAGCTCGCGATAAGTCCAATAGCCAATCGCATTGATGTCGGCGAGTCGAGTGCCTACGTGGTCGAAGTTGAAAAGTGTTCCATGGTCCAGCGGTGTCACCGTAGTCATTTCAAAGCTTCCAACGCCTAGAGGCGGGTCTGCCGGCCCGAAGACAAAGGCGCCGGCGGGAGTCGGGCCGCTCGTGTAGAAGACCCAACTTCGCGTCGGAGGAGTGTTGTCAGGCTGTCGCGCGATGTCGGTTTCCGTGACGACAATGTTGCGCGTCGAACCCTCGCCATCGCGGGTGCTCGCCGTACGTTGCACTGCCGAGACACTGCCGGGAGAGATCGGATCTGTGCTGCATGCTGCCGTTACCGCGAGGGCGATTGCCCCCACGATTTTCATGGAGCGAGCCATAGACATGGTTCCAGACGAAGGGTGATGCGGCCGCAGGGAAGGATGCGGAGCGAGAAACCATCCGCATTTAGAATGCCTGTTATCAGACAATTGATACATGCCGATTCTCGCTAATCCCGAGGATGTCTTCATTTCAGCTGAGAGTTAGTGCAGTGCGCGACCATACTTGGAATTTTCATCGCTCTCTCGTCGGAGGGTTTACGCGCGCGAGAAAGTGATGTCGCCGCCTTCGGGCAATCGCGTAAGATCGGACGCATGTCGGCAGCAAGCCAGAAAATGGGGATCCGCGGAGAGCGCGTCGCCGAGAAGTGGCTCCATGTCCACGGCTGGGAGATCGCCGAGCGTCGGTTCAGGAACGGTCACCGCGACATTGATCTCATAGCGACGAAGGGCCAGGGCGACGGCCGTACTGTTGCCTTCGTTGAGGTAAAGACTCGCGCCTCTGCGGACTTCGGTGGACCCGTGAGCGCCGTCAACTGGCGCAAGCAGCGAGAGCTCAGCCGCTCGGCGAAAGTGTGGATGTCACGCTTTCAGAAGCCCGGCGACACCTTCCGATTCGACGTGATCGGAGTCATTCTTGGACCAGAAACCATCCGAGTCCAACACATCGAGAACGCGTTCCTTCTGCAAAGCAGGAATTGATGCGGACTTTTGATCTCGCGCAAAGAAAAACGGGATTTGAATCTTGCCCTTCGTAACACATCTTCGTATTTTCTTCGGGTGCCGAATTTCGGCCGACATTCGGCAACTTTACCTGCCTGCCAGGTCATAAACGTCTAACGACAGGGTGAATGAGATGGCTGTTTCAACGGTTCAGGACGACAAGAAGAAGGCGTTGGGCCTGGCGATCGCCCAGATCGAAAAGAGCTGCGGTAAGGGCGCCATAATGAAGATGGGCTCGACCGATGCGCGGGTACGCATCGACGCGATCTCTACCGGCGCGATCAACCTCGACGCCGCCATCGGTGTCGGTGGAATTCCGCGGGGCAGAGTCACCGAGATCTACGGCCCCGAGTCGAGCGGTAAGACCACCCTCTGCCTTCACGTCGTCGCCAACGCCCAGAAGGCGGGCGGAGTCGCTGCGTACATTGACGCCGAGCACGCGCTCGACACAGACTACGCCATCAAGCTCGGCGTTGACGTCGAGAATCTTCTCGTCTCGCAGCCCGACACCGGCGAACAGGCGATGGAAATCTGCGAGATACTGGTCCGTTCAGGCGCCGTCGACGTCGTCGTGATCGATTCCGTCGCCGCGCTCGTGCCGAAGGCCGAGATCGAGGGCGATATGGGCGACTCGCACATGGGTCTCCAGGCGCGCCTCATGAGTCAGGCGCTGCGCAAGCTCACCGGCGCGATTGCACGCTCGAGAACTTCGGTCATCTTCATCAACCAACTCCGCGAAAAGATCGGTGTGATGTTCGGGAATCCGGAGACGACCACCGGTGGCAAGGCGCTCAAGTTCTACGCGTCGGTGCGTCTCGACATTCGTCGCATTGCTCCGGTCAAGGAGAAGGAAGACGTCATCGGCTCGCACGTCCGCGTGAAGGTCGTGAAGAACAAGGTCGCGCCGCCGTTCAAGCAGGCCGAGTTCGACATCATGTACTCCGAAGGAATCAGCCACGCCTCGCTGGTACTCGATATCGCCGCTGAATCGGGCATCATCGACAAGTCCGGCGCCTGGTACAGCTACGGTGCCCAGAGAATCGGGCAGGGCCGCGAGAACGCGAAGATGTACCTCAAGGACAATCCCGCGCTCCTCGCTGAAGTCGAGGAGAAGGTGAAAACTGTCCTCGGCATCAAGCCGCCGATCGGCCCCGAGGCAGAGGTCGAGCTGGCGGATTGACCCCGCCGTCGGCGTACAACTACGCGCTGAACCTGTTGTCAGCGCGCCCGTACGCCACGCGCGCGCTGCACAGAAAACTGATCCAGAAAGAATACTCGGCGGCGGACGCGAATGACGCGATCCGCCGTCTTGTCGATAACGGCTTGCTCAACGACACGAAATACGCCGAGCAGTACGCGCGCTCAAAGATCCTGAGCACGGGCGCCTCAAAGCGCCGCCTCCAACAGGACCTCTATCGCAAAGGCATCAAGGGCGACGTAGCAACAACCGCGATCGCGAGCGTGCTAGAGCAGGAAGAAATCGATCCGACGGTCGTAATCGAGCGCACCGCGAAGAAAAAATTGGCGCAGCTCGGCGACCTCGAGCCCCTCGTCGTCCGGCGTCGCCTTTTCGCCTTCCTAGCCCGCCGCGGCTATGACGTCGACGAGATCAAGCGCGTTGTTTCGGACTTGACCTGAGTCTGGCTTTATTGCCGGTGCGTCGGAGGAGGTCCTCTCCGTCGGCAGCACTTGGCTCGGGCGGAGCCCCCGGGCTCCGACCAAGCGAGCGTAGCGCCGAAGAGGATACCCTCGCCGACCACGCACAGAGATGCCCGTTGAAGCCGCGTATATTTACGAGATGAAAGCCGCCGAGGTCCGCAAAAAATTCATCGAGTATTTCGAGCGCCAGAGCCACAAAGCGCTCCCGAGCTCACCGGTAGTGCCCGCCGACGACCCGACGCTCATGTTCACCAACGCCGGAATGGTGCAGTTCAAGAAGGTATTTCTCGGACAAGAAAGCCCGCCGGGCGGTAGCCGAAGAGCAACGACTGTCCAGAAGTGCGTGAGAGCAGGCGGAAAGCACAACGACCTCGAGCAAGTCGGACACACCGCGCGCCACCACACTTTCTTCGAGATGCTCGGGAATTTTTCCTTTGGCGACTACTTCAAGCGCGACGCGATTCGCTTCGCCTGGGAGTTCATCACCAAGGAGCTGAAGCTGCCGGCCGAGCACCTTCGCGTCACAGTCTTCGAGGAAGATGACGAAGCACGCGCGCTCTGGCGGGAGATCGCAGGTCTGCCTGATTCGAGGATCTATGGCCTCGGCGCCCACGACAACTTCTGGCAGATGGCCGACACTGGTCCGTGCGGCCCATGCACCGAGATCTTCATCGATCTCGCGCACTTCGCGAAGGATTTTGTACTACCGCCCGGCGCCAAAGGCGAGTGGACGGAGATCAAACGCCAGGAGTTCTCGAAGGACGCATTTGTCGAGGGAGCCGAGGCGGGAAGATTCCTCGAGTTCTGGAATCTCGTTTTCATGCAGTTCGATCGGCAGGCTGATGGAACGCTGGTTCCTCTTCCGAAGCCGTCGGTCGACACCGGAGCTGGACTAGAGCGCATCGCCGCGATCATGCAGGGCCAGTCAAACAATTTCGATACTGATCTGTTCTCGCCCCTGATTCATGCAGCACAGAACGCTACCGGGTTTCATTATCAACGCGCTGGAACAAAACGCGGGCGCGCTTCGGTTGGCGGAAAGGCGTTTGTCACGACCGATGATCCCGTCCCGCTCCGAGTTCTGGCTGATCACAGTCGTGCAGTCGCGTTCCTTCTCGCGGACGGGG
>JALYZH010000111.1 GCA_030948945.1 Gemmatimonadota bacterium
TCAAGCGTCCGAAGATCTCGGACGCTGACGAGTTCATCGTCGCGACCGAAGTTGGAATCCTGCACCGGCTCCGACGGGAGAATCCGAAGAAGACGTTCCATCCGGCGAATCCAAAGGCGGTGTGCGCATTCATGAAGGTGACGACGCTCCCCAAGGTGCTGAGCTCGCTGCAGCGGATGGAGCACCGGATCACGGTGCCGGAGGATGTCGCGGCGCGGGCGCGGCTCGCGATCGAAAGGATGGTGGCGATTGGCGGACAGACTCCGCTCTCTCCGGTTCCGGAAGCCTCGGTCGATCCCGGCGAATGAGTTCTGGGCGGGATACCGAGCTCGCCGCTCACGGATTCTTCTGGGAAGAAGGTCTTCATTTCCCGCTGACGACGAAGGAGCTGAGGGTCGTCGTCGCCACGGCGCTGGAAGAAGACGATACCAAACACGATATCACCACCGCGGCGACAGTGGTATCGGATCGCAGAGCGCGGTGCAGGCTGGTGGCGCGGCAGACGGGTGTGATCGCGGGGCTCGCGCTGGCGTGCGAGGCGTTCGAGCAGCTCGACAAGGCCGTGACGATTCGTGTCGATCACCGTGACGGGAGCAAGGTCACTCGCGACACACCAGTGATGTTCCTCTCGGGGCACGCGCGCGGGCTGTTGTCGGCGGAGCGCGTCGCATTGAATTTCGTGCAGCATCTGTCGGGGATTGCGTCGCTAACAGCGCGGTACGTGGAAGCCGTCGCGGGAACCCGCGCTCACATTCTCGACACGCGAAAAACGATTCCGGGCCTGCGGCGGCTGGAGAAGTACGCGGTCCGCGCGGGTGGCGGATTGAATCATCGAATGGATCTGGCGTCGGCGGTGCTGATCAAGGACAACCATCTCGCGGCCGTCGACGGCGACATCGGAATCGCGGTGAAGCGGGCGCGGGCGGTGGCTCCGACGGGGGTCAAGGTGGAAGTGGAGTGCGATTCGCTCGATCAGGTGAAGGCGGCACTCGACGCGGGCGCCGATGTGATCATGCTGGACAACATGTCGCTGGTGGAGCTTCGGGAGGCAGTGAAGCTGGTGGACGGACGCGCTGTGGCCGAAGCCTCCGGTGGCGTGACGCTGGAGACCGTACGCCGAATCGCCGAGACGGGCGTCGACTGGATTTCGGTTGGGGCGCTGACCCATTCGGCGCCGGCGCTGGATCTGGCACTGGATTTCGACTGATGAACGTCGAGGTGTGCGATGTTTGCGGCTCGACGAACGTGATGGAGATCAAGTGCAAATTGATCTGCCAGAACTGCGGGACGATTCTGAGGAGCTGTGCTGACCTGCTGCACTCAATCTTTTCGAGGAGGAAACGTCATGGATCGTAGAGATTTCGTGAGGATCGGCGCGGTGGCGGGCGGTCTTGCGCTACGTGGGAAACCGCTGGCGGCCGAGACTCTGCTCGGAGACGGCGATAATGTCGCGGCGAATGGGGCGAAGCGGTTTTCCGTCTCCCCATTTGCACTCGAGGGAGCGACGCTGGCTGATTTGCAGTCGGCGATGGCCTCTGGCCGGTCGACGGCGCACTCGATCACGCAGCAGTACATCGATCGCATCCACGAGCTTGATCGCACGGGGCCGACGCTTCGCAGCGTAATCGAGCTCAATCCGGACGCTCTCTCGATTGCGAACGCGCTGGATCGGGAGCGAAAGGCAGGTCGTGTTCGTGGGCCGCTGCACGGAATCCCCATCCTGATCAAGGACAACATCGACACCGCCGACAGGATGACGACAACTGCTGGCTCCTACGCGCTGGCGGGATCGATTCCGCTGCAGGACGCCACGATCGCCGCCAGACTGCGCGCGGCGGGTGCCATCCTGCTCGGCAAGACGAATCTCAGCGAGTGGGCGAATTTCCGGTCCACGCATTCCAGTAGCGGGTGGAGCGGACGTGGCGGGCAGGCGAAGAATCCATACGTGCTCGATCGCAATCCTTGCGGCTCGAGCTCGGGCTCGGGCGCAGCGGTCTCGGCGAACATGTGCGCAGTTGCGATCGGGACCGAGACAGACGGCTCGATCGTGTGCCCATCGTCGGCAAATGGAATCGTGGGAATCAAGCCGACGCTTGGACTGGTGAGTCGAGCGGGGATCATTCCCATCGCCCACAGTCAGGACACCGCCGGCCCGATGACCCGCACGGTCCGAGATGCGGCGACGCTGCTCAACGTGCTGGTCGGAGTGGATCCGCGCGATCCAGCGACATCGCCAGGCGGCGCGCGTGGGCAAATCGACTACACCGCATCCCTGGATCCAAATGGATTACGAGGGGCGAGGATCGGTGTCGCGCGAACCAAGTTCTTTGGCTACAGCGACGTTACTGACAAGCTGATCAGCGATGCGATCGATGCGATGAAATCGCAGGGCGCGGTGATCGTCGATCCCGCCAACATCGAGACGGCTGGCAAGTTCGACGACAGCGAGTTCGATGTGCTGCTCTACGAGTTCAAGGCGGATCTCAACAAGTATCTCGCGTCGCTCGGCCCGAAGGCTCCGGTGACGTCGCTCCAGGACATCATCGCCTACAACGACGCGCACAAGGATCAGGAGATGCCGTACTTCGGCCAGGAGATCATGATCCAGGCGCAGGCGAAGGGGCCGCTCACGGAAAAGAAGTATCTCGACGAGCTGGCGAACAACCTGAAGATGTCGCGCACTGACGGTATCGATGCGACGATGGACAAGTACAAGCTCGACGCGATCGTGGCGCCGACGGGAAGTCCGGCCTGGACGACGGATCTGATCAACGGCGATCATTTCAGTGGGGCGAGCTCGACTCCGGCCGCGGTCGCAGGTTATCCGAACATCAATGTTCCCGCGGGATTCTCACACGGTCTCCCGGTCGGGATCTCTTTCTTCGGCCGCGCGTACAGTGAGCCCACGCTGATCAAGCTCGCGTATGCCTTCGAGCAGTCCACCAAGCACCGCCGCGCGCCACAATTCATCCCTACACTCGGCGACACAGCCTGATTGGTTCGCCGCCTCGGTTGTTTTGCGGTCTAAAGGAAGCGCGCGAAAAAACGCTCGCGGCTACTCGTCGAGAATCGCGTCAGTGACGAAGTAGCCCTTGCCGCTGCGGACGGCGCTCGCGACGCTGCGGCGGGTGTCGTCCACGTCCTCCTCTCTCGCGTCGAGCATGTTGCGGTTCGCCCGGAATCGGCGCCCCGCCTCGACACAGAACAGATCGCAGAGCGCGATCTCCCGCTCGCACGTCTCTACCCCGCGCTCGTCGATCAGACTCTGAGTTCGCGCTATTACCGACGCGGTCGCGAATAGATCTATCGCCATATTCGCCAGGCGCTCCAGCACCAACTGCTTGTCCACGATCCCCTCGCGATGACGCATGATCGCCCGGTCGGTCGCAGCACCGAGATCGGCGACGTGTCTCTCGAAATATTCCTTGTGCCTCTTCAGGCGCTCGTGCAGGTCGATATCGAGGGTCGACGTCTGCCCCAATCTCAGCTTCACCCGTGAGGTCGCGTATCCGCTCAGCAGTCCGAGATTGCGCAGCGGACGCCGGAGAGCCGAGCCTATCTCCTTCAGCGCTTCAGCGGGCGCCTGCACTCCGTTCAGCGCGATGAAGAGCCGCAGCACCTCGTTCGCGCCCTCGAAGATGCGATTGATTCGCGAGTCGCGAAGCATCCGCTCGTACGGATAGGGCTTCACGTATCCGCGGCCACCGGCGAGCTGGACCATGTCGTCAGCGGCGCGCCAAACCATCTCGCTCGCAAAGACTTTCGCGC
>JALYZH010000129.1 GCA_030948945.1 Gemmatimonadota bacterium
CAGGATCGCGCCGATCCTTCCAGCATGATCGCCGCTACCCTTCTGTGTGCGTCGATTGCACTTCGCGTTCGCCCGTCCGGCGGTCGCCCATCGTATGAAGATCGACCGACAGGGTCTCTATCCTCCGTCCGTCCATCTCGCGGACAGTGAAGATTGCGCCGCCGGCGATCACGCGGTCCCCGACGACCGGCAGCCGGCCCAGCACACCGAACACGTAGCCACCGATCGTCGTGTAATCCTCGTCCGGGACGGTGAGACTGAAGTGCTCGTTCAGCTCCCCGATGTGCGTGCTTCCCGGCACGAGCGTTTCGCCGGCGCGAGTATGCAGCGGAGCTTCAGCATCTTCGGGCGTGTCGTATTCGTCCAGAATCTCGCCGACAATCTCCTCGAGCAGGTCTTCCATGGTGACCACTCCGGCGGTTCCTCCGTACTCATCGAGTACCACCGCCATGTGCTCCTTGAGTCGCTTGAAATCGGCTAGAACCTCTTCGACTTCGCGCGAGCCGGGAATCACGTGCACTGGACGCATGATGGAGGGAAGATCGAACGCGTCGGTGTTGGCGCGCGGAGCCAGAAGCTTGAGAAGATCCTTCGCCAGCACCACGCCGATGATGTTGTCGATCGACTCGTCGTACACGGGATAGCGCGACAGGCCGCTCTCCTGAACAACACCGAGGACTTCCGACAGAGTCGCCTCAACTGGTAGCGCGACCAGCTCCGTGCGCGGCGTCATGACCTCGCGCGCATTCTTCTCCGAGAACTCGAAGACTGCATCGATCAGATCCGCGTCGTGGGCCTGCATCTGTCCGCTTTCCTGTGACTGCTCCACGAGCAGGCGGATCTCCTCGGGCGAGTGCACTGCTTCCTCTGAGCCCGCCTTTTCCTGGCCGAGCATGCGCAGGATCACCTGCGATGACCGGTTGATGAAATAGGTGACGGGCGTCGTGAACCACGCGAACAAGAGAAGGGGTGGCGCGAGCCAGCGCGCCAGCGCTTCGGGGTGATTGAGCGCCGCTGCTTTTGGCACGAGCTCGCCGAACACCACGTGTAGATAAGTGACGAGGACGAGCGCGACCGTTGCCGCAAGCGTGAGGCGCATCGACACTTCGACGGCGAACGGAAGGTTGGCGAACAGGTGCTCGAACACCTCGCCGACCGTCGACTCTGCTACCCACCCCAGTCCGAGGCTTGCGAGCGTGACGCCAAGCTGGCTCGCGGAGAGGATGCGGGAGATATTTGAGGAGCCACGAACGGCGAAGCGGGCGAGACGGTCACCACTTCGGACCATCGCCTCCAGGCGCGTCCGCCTGGAGCGGACGAGAGCGAACTCGGCGCCCACGAAAAACGCGTTGAGGAGCACGAGCAGAATTATGGCGAGCAGCCGGCCGAGCACGGAGACAAGTTACCACAACCCGGGTCAGGGGCACCAGCACGGCGGGCTCGGCCACTCGCACGCGAGTGATGCTCCTGTCCGGAGCCTGCGAGTCGCGCTCTTCCTCACTGCCGCACTCCTCGTCCTCGAAGTCGTGGGCGGTTTACTTTCGAACTCGATCGCGCTTCTCGCCGACGCCGGGCACATGCTTACCGACGTTGCGGCGCTCGCTCTGGCGCTCTTCGTTGCCTGGTTCAGCAAGCAGCCTGAAACACCAAAGAAGACCTTCGGATACCTGCGCTGGGAGATTCTGGCCGCGTTCGTCAACGGGGCGACTTTGCTTCTGATTTCCGCGTGGATCCTGTGGACTGCGGTCGTGCGTCTGCGCGCGCCGGAAAATGTCGCCAGCGGTTTGATGCTCTCGGTCTCCGCGGTCGGACTCCTCGTCAATCTCGTTGCCGCGCGAGTGCTGGTCTCCGGCTCCGCGCACAACATGAATACGCGCGGAGCATACCTTCACGTGCTCGGCGACCTGCTCGCAACTCTCGGCACCCTCGCCGCTGCTGTCGCAATCCGCTACACAGGATGGCTGATGGCGGACCCGATAGCGTCAATCCTTACGACGGTCCTCATCATGAGCGGAGCATGGCGATTGGTGCGGGAATCGGTGGACATCCTCCTCGAATCGACGCCCGCCCATATTCCGCTCCCGGCCGTGCGAGGCCAGTTGGAGGCCATCCCCGGGATCGAGTCAGTGCACGACTTGCACGTTTGGTCGGTGACGCCGGCGGTGGTGGCGATGAGCGCGCACTGCATTGTGCGTCAGCCCGAGCAGCACCAGCACGTCCTCGAGCACGTCCACGACGCGATGCGGCTGTTCGGTATCGAGCATGTAACCATTCAGCTTGAGCGGGAGGAGATGCTCGAGCGCGAGCAGCACTTGCACGCCTAGCTAACTTACAAGGCTATGGCAAAGCAGGAAATCAGAAACATCGCAATCATCGCGCACGTCGATCACGGCAAAACGACGCTCGTGGACAAAATGCTCCGGCAGTCAGGCGCAT
The DNA here is from genome assembly GCA_030948945.1 of Gemmatimonadota bacterium. Next base: position 2,437 of record JALYZH010000129.1, read on the forward strand.
TCCGCGAGAATCAGGTCGTCATGGAGCGGGTGATGGACTCCAATCCTCTCGAGCGTGAGCGCGGTATCACCATCCTGGCGAAAAACACATCGATTCGCTGGAAGGGAACCAAGATCAACGTCGTCGACACTCCGGGCCACTCTGACTTCGGCGGGGAAGTGGAGCGCATCCTCCGCATGGTAGATGGCGTGCTGCTCGTCGTCGATGCGTTCGATGGGCCCATGCCGCAGACGCGCTTCGTCCTCAGAAAGGCGCTGGCGCTCCACCGCACGCCCATCGTCGTGATCAACAAGATCGACCGGCCCGGCGCGGATCCGATGCGCGTACACGACGAAGTGCTCGACCTGTTCATCGAGCTCGAGGCGAACGAAGCCCAGCTCGACGCGACCGTGGTCTACGCGTCAGCGCGCGAAGGTGTTGCGACGATGGACATGGAAGTCACGCCCGTCGATCTCTCGCCTCTTTTCGACGCGATCATAAAGCACGTCCCGGCGCCGCCGAGTGATGATGCGGGTCCGTTTCAGATGCTGATCTCGACGATCGATCATTCACCCTATCTCGGACGGCTGGGGATCGGGCGCATCGAGAGGGGGACCGTGCATGTGGGAGATGCGGTGGCGCTCCTGCCGCTCGACGGGTCGCAAAAGGCGGAGCAATCGCGGGTGACGAAGCTGTTCGCTTACGAAGGTCTGGATCGGCTCGAAATTACGGAAGCGTCCGCCGGCGAGATCGTCGCGCTTGCGGGTCTCGAGGGCGTGGAGATTGGGCTTACGGTCACTGACATCGAGCATCCCGAGCGTCTGGAGGGAATCTCCGTAGAGGAGCCGACGATCTCGGTTGATTTCCTCGTCAACAACTCTCCGTTCGCGGGCAGGGACGGGAAGTTCGTCACGTCACGTCAGATTCGAGAGCGTCTGTACCGGGAGCTGGAGCGAAACGTCGCGCTGAGAGTGGAGGACACCGAGTCGACCGATACCTGGACGGTGTCGGGGCGAGGTGAGTTGCACCTGACCATTCTGATGGAGACGATGCGCCGCGAAGGATACGAGTTTCAGGTGTCGCGTCCACGAGTCATCACGCGAGAGGGCCCGAACGGGGAACGTCTCGAGCCGTACGAAGAGCTCGCCATCGACGTGCCCGAGGAGTTCCTCGGCGTCGTGATCGAGAAGCTCGGCTCACGCCGCGCGGCGATGCTGGAGATGAAAAATCCGGGGCAGGGATTGGTGCGGCTGTTGTACAGAATTCCCGCGCGCGGCCTGTTTGGATACCGCTCCGAGTTCCTGACGGACACCCGCGGGACGGGCATCATGCATCACCGGTTTCTCGAGTATGGACCTTGGGCGGGGCCGCTGGCCGGCCGTATGCGTGGCACGCTCGTCTCGATGGAGGCTGGAGTAATCGTCGCTTTTGCGCTTGCAAATCTGGCGGAGCGCGCTACCCTATTCGTTGCTCCCGGTGACGCGGTTTACGAGGGGATGCTGGTGGGCGAGAATTCCAGGCCGGGCGACATGGATGTCAATCCGACCAGGGAAAAGAAGCTCACCAACATGCGGTCGAAGTCGAGTGATGAAAACATTCAGCTCGAGCCGCCGCGGGAGTTGACGCTGGAAGGTGCGCTGGAGTATATCGAGGAAGACGAGCTGATAGAGGTT
>JALYZH010000147.1 GCA_030948945.1 Gemmatimonadota bacterium
TCGTCGAGATCCGCCGTGACAACTTCGGCTCCCGCGTCCGCCAACGCCTTGGCTTTGTCAGAGCTCGCGTTTCTGGTGATCGCGCGAGCGGTGAATGAGCCGTTCTTGTCATTGAGGATCGCGCGGACGAGTCCGCCTCCCTGAGCGCCCGTGGCACCGACTACGGCGATGACTTTCTTGGCGATTCCAGATTTCCTGCTGTCAGCCTTCTTGGTTCTTCGGGGAGTCTTCCGGTTGGCCATCGTGATCTTACCTCTGGCTAGTCAGTTAGCGGATTTGTAGTCGACGTTGGTGATACTCTATCCTGTAGCGGCTGAGGAATTTCGCAAGACGGAACCCCGCAACTGATAACTGCAACTGAACGGGTGCGAGCGGTCAGTAGCAGAGTGATGAGGTGCCAGTTACCAGTTCCCCTGCTCTCCCATCACATCGATTGCGCGAACTAGCCGCTCGGCGGCGTGCCGCCAGTTATTCTGAACGGCGCGTTGGGCCGCGGCTGCGTTCCCGGTTCGAATGGCATCCACGATCGCGTCGTGCTCGGTTCCGGCCGTTGGGACGGTGTCGAGCAAAAGGGCGATGTACATCCTAATGTAGCGTTCCGCCTGCGGCTTGACGGCCTCGTGAAGTGAGCGGAGACGCGAGCCAGCGCCGGCTGCCACGTAGCGCCGGTGAAATTTTTCGTCTAGCTCGTAGAGTTTTCCCGGCTGGGCTCCGCGCGCTGATGCGGCACGGCGAAACTCCGCGTTCAGCCCCTCGAGATCCCTGGCGATCCGTTCTCGTTCGGCGTCGGTGAGACGTGCGGCGCTGCGGGCGGCCAGGCCCTCCAGCTCGGCGACGATCTCCAGCAGCTCCTGAACATCCTCTCGCGTCAGAGGCGCGACGGTCATTCGCGCCTGATGAGTAGTCGAGGCAGTCACGTACCCCTCGCGCTCCAGCCGCTGGAACGCGGCGCGCACCGGGGTTCTGCTGACACCGAAGCGTTCAGCGACTTCGGTCTCCACGATCCGCGCGCCCGGTGCGAGCTGACCACGCACGATCATGCCGCGCAGCGAATCGTAGAGCCGGTTTGCGCGCTCGGACGCACCAGCGCCGCGCCGTCCTGCTGACTGGCCTCTGGGTTTCGGGGCAGGTCGCTTTGGCATTGTTCCGCCAATATAACGTCCGCCTGCCCGGCCCATGCTGGCTCCTTGCGCCTCGCCACGGCGGACGCAGCTTAGCGGATCAGCGGTTGAGCAAAGACCTTGTCCCAGGTTGTGAGCGATCGCTTCGGCAGAAGGTCGGAATCGACGAGTCCGAGTGTGGCGAACAGCGGAAGTATCGCGGGCAGCGGCTTGGGAAAGCTGCCAAGATCCAAGTCTGTGAACGACAGCTGGAACACACCGATGGCTTTCGCCGCATCCAGTAGCTCCGACTGGCGCGCGATGTACCTGGCCTGCATTTCAGGCGACGAGGAAAATACTCCGCGTACCGACGCCGATGGCCATCCACCTTCCACGACCATGACCGGCAGCGACCTGGATCCTTTCACTCGTGTGTAATACTCGAGCGGAATCTGATCCGGATCCGCGAACCCGCCCAGATACGGATAGGACGACAGGCCGATGACGTTCATGAATGGAAAGTCGCGCCCGTCCCGGTCGATCCCCGCGAAACCACCCGGCTTGCCTAACCGTCCCCATGCAGTTTCGACCTGCACGCTCACGTACAAAGGAAGCGCGCTAGCGGGGTGTTGATGGCGAATCTCGCCGGCCGCGTCGTTAGCCATCTTCACCACCGCGTCGTAAACAGGCCGAGGCGCGAGAAGGCGAATCAGATTGGTCTCGGCGGCCAGTCCCAGATAATCCGGATGCAGCAGCTCGACGAGTGATCGCACGTAGTTACGATAGAGACGCTGGATAGCTGGTTCCGTGATGCTTCGATGCGTGGCTACCAATGCCGGTGCTTCACTCTCACGGCCAAGACCATTGGTGACATCGATTGTGACTACGAGCGTCAGATGCTTGGAGCGATAGTAATGCTCGAGATCGACACCGTCGCGGCGGAGAGCTTCCTCGGGTGAAGTACCGGCGAGTAGAAGCGCCCACGGCACATCGAGATGCATTATCGCCGCGTCGGCGCGCCGAGTCCAAATCTCCAGTGAGCGCACGGCGATCTTCAGGTCTGGCTTGGGCGGGATGACCGAGAATCCCATCATGAACGACCGCGGAGCTCCGGAAGACACCTGCGGTTCCGGCGCCGCCCGCGGACAGGCGCTCAGAGCGACGGTCAGATAGCCGCAGAAGATCAGACCGCGAAAGGAGCTCATGTGGGTGAATATGCTGCACGGTACTGCGCGAAGGGGAAGCTAGAAACGGATGACCTCTTCAGTGGCCGCAACTTTGGCTTGTAACTGTCCCAGTAAGACCGTATGCTGATGAGGCTCCTATTGGATGTTTTTTTGTGGAATTGCAACCGCAGCAAACGAGCACCAGATCCGCCACGACCAGAACGTGGCAAGCGATCCGTCCTGAAGAAGGCGCACAACTCTCCGAGTCCCGCTTGCAGCTGCACCACGCCGCGCAGTTCGCTTCCGCCGCGGGAATTTCCTTCCTCAAGCACCGACCCGACGACAGCCACACCAACATGGAATGGGTGCCCGCTCTCGCCGGACTGTTTTCGCGGGTGATCCCCGCGCGAATTCCCTTCCGGATCGGCGTGAGGCCAGCCGATCTCACCTTGCTCATCGCCACGGACAAAGACCAGTCGATTGCGCGGTATCGTCTGCATGGACGCAGCATCGTCGAGGCAACGCAGTGGATTCGCACGCAGATCGGGCGTCTCGGTGCCGACGCCGCCCGGTATTCCCTCAAGCGACACTACGATATTCCGGCCCACGCGGTCGCGTTGGGTGACTCCTTCGACGCCAGCGAGAGATCCCACTTCGAAGAGCTGTCGAAGTGGTTTAGCAATGGCGCATCGATGCTCAACTCCGTTGCCCGCTCGATGCACGACGCCAGCGAAGTCAGATGCTGGCCGCATCACTTCGACATCGCGATGCTCATCAAGGTCGGCACCACACGTACCGTCGGCACCGGACTCGAGCCGGGCGACCGCTACTACGACGAGCCGTATTTCTACGTCAGCATCCGTCCACATCCGCCTGCGGCCCAGGCTCGGGCGCGTCCGCTCTGGGGACGAGGCACGTGGCATACCCGCGAATGGGTGGGTGCGGCTCTCGTTGGGTCGCGTCTCGAACGCGCGTCTGCACAGGAACGGCAGGTTCGCGAGTTTATTGATTCCGCCGTTTCAGCCTGTCGGGCGTTGGCGACTCAGAGCTAGACCGGGTCCTCTTTCCGCTTTCTCAAGAACCTGCTTCGCCGGTGCGCCGGCGCCACCAGCCGCTCGACCAATCCGAGTATTCCATCGACGGCCACGGCAAGAAGTGCAGCCGGAAGCGCGCCCGAGAGAATCATTCGCGTGTCCGCGAGAGCAAGTCCCGCGACGATCGGCTCACCCAAACCTCCGGCGCCAATGAATGCGGCGAGCGTAGCCGCGCCGACGGTAATTACTGCCGCCGTGCGTATTCCAGCCATTATAACTGGAGCAGCCAATGGAAGGCGCACCCACATCAGTCGTTGTACGGGAGTAGTTCCGAGGGCTTCGGCGGCAGAGACTGCCTCGGGATCCGCATCACGTACCCCGGTATACGTTCCGCGTGCGATCGGATAGAGCGCGTAGAGCCAGAGCGCTACCAGCGCAGGGACGACACCGACGCCGAGCAGAGGAATCATGAATGCGAGCAGCGCGATACTGGGGATAGTCTGCAGCACTCCGAGTGCTCCGATCGCCGGCTCCGCGAGTGGTCTAGTTCGCTCGAGCGCCAAACCCAACGGCAGCGCTACTATCACCGCCGCGAAAAGCGCCAGTCCAACGAGCAGGAGATGACGGCTCGTTAGAGCCGCCAGAGTTGCGCGCCGATCCCACATGTATCGGGCGAAGTCGCTCCGCGATTGTCCCGAAGCTGCGCGTGCCGTTTGCGCGCCTCCGACAAGACCGATTGCCGCGAGCCCATCACTTGCGACGCGGCCGACATCTTCGCCATCGACCTCGACTCGACGATTCAGCTTGCGCATAGTCTGTTCGTCGAGTCGATCACTCAGCAGCGTGAGTGTAGCAATCGCGGCTGGAACCCGTTCTTCCAGCTGTCCGGAAATCAGGGCGGCAGCTTCGTACGGTGGAAAGAAGTGTCGATCGTCCACCAGCGTGACAAGATCGTATTTCGACAGCAGGCCATCCGTCGAGTATCCATCTATCACGTCCACGGCGCCCGTCGCGAGCGCCCGATACTTGATCGCTGGAGCAAGCGGCCTGACCTCCCGCGGGTGAATGCCGTAGACGCGCTCGAGACCCAAGAGTCCGTCCCTTCGGCCGATGAAGTCGGCGGTAAATCCGGCTGTGAGCTGCCGACTCACACGCGCCAGGTCACTCAAGGTTCGCAAATGATGGCGAGCTGCGGTCTTACGGGTGACAGCGATTGCATAGGTATTCTGGAATCCCAGTGGGGGCAGCCAGCGTAGGCGATAAAGTTCCGCAAACCGCCGCGCCACGTGAGCGAACACCTCGCGCGGATTTGCGGCGACCGAGTCGGGAAGGGAGTCATGAAGAATCGCGATCAGACCGGTACCGGTATACTCGGGATAGACATCGATCGCATTGCTGCGCAGCGCGCCGAACGCGATCTCGGTGGCGCCGAGTCCTGGTCGCCGCTCCACGGAAAAACCGTGGGATTCAAGGAGCTGCGAGAACATCTCGCATAGCAGATAGGATTCGCCGAACGGTTTAGACGCGACGACGATCGGCCGAGCGTCCTGTGACGCAGGCGATGGTCTCGATTGCGCGAGAATCGACTGCGTGGAGAGGACAGCGATTGCCAGCAACCCGGGCGCAAGGCGCATCGATCCTCTCACGCGCGCAATGCCTCGAGCCCAGCCCGGGCGCGCTCGATCAATCGCGCGACATACTCAGACGCCGGCGCGGAAATCAGTGTTCGCATCGTTCCGTGCTGCTCCACACGTCCCCGTCTCATCACCACCACTTCGTCGGCAAGACGTCCAGCTTCAGCGAGATCGTGCGTCACGAGCAGTGTGGTGACCGAAAGCTCCCGACGTAACGAGTCGAACGTCTCCTGGAGTTCGGCGCGCGAGATCGCATCGAGCGCACCGAAAGGCTCGTCAAGGAGCACGACTCCGGGCCGCGCCGCAATGCTTCGCGCCAGCGCCACGCGCTGACGCTGGCCACCCGACAGTTCGTGCGGGAAGCGCACACCGAACTCCGCCGCGGGAAGTCCTACCAGCTCGAGAGCGGACCGCGCTACATCGTCCGCGTCGCTCATTTGCTGCAGCATCGGGACGAGGGCAACGTTCCTCAGCACTCGCCAGTGCGGGAGAAGGCCGCCGTGCTGTTGGACGTAACCCATTTGTCTGCGCAACAGGACGGGAGGCTGAGCGCGCACATCTTTCTCGCCAACGCGCACCTCACCGTGCTCAGGCTCGACCAGGCGATTGAAACACCGGAGAAGCGTGGTCTTGCCCGAGCCGCTCTCTCCGACCAGAGCGACTGCCTGGCCGGCCGGAACGTCGATGCTCACATCATCGAGCGCGACCACCGTGCCGAAGCGATGCGAGACGTTGCGCGCAGCCAGAGAAGTCGGCATGCGCATAAGAGTGATAGCGGCGTGACCCGACCGCTATCACCCCCCTCTCAGATTAATGTCGGGAGGAGGCAGGTCGAGCTTGCGTTGGCGGTGTTTCGGCGTATCTGTTGCGTGATGGTTCTCCATCACGCATCGCTTCAGGAATTCAAATGAGTCCCACCACCTCGAAAAAACGCCGTCTCGGCTCCCAAGGGCTTCAGACCTTCCCAATCGGCTTGGGCTGCATGGGCATGTCTGAGTTCTATGGCCCGAGCAACGAGAAGGAATCGATAGCCACCATTCATCGCGCGATCGAGCTTGGCATCGACGTGCTCGATACCGCCGATATGTACGGACCGTTCAAGAACGAAGAGCTGGTTGGACGCGCGATCAAGGGCAAGCGCGATCGCGTCGTCATCGCCACCAAATTCGGCAACGTCCGCGACCCCAACGATCCAACCAAGCGCAGCATCAACGGGCGACCCGAATATGTAAAGCAGGCCTGCGAGGGATCGCTGAAGCGATTGGGCGTGGAGACAATCGACCTTTACTACCAGCACCGCGTCGATCCGAACACTCCGATCGAGGACACCGTCGGCGCTATGGCAGAGCTCGTACGAGAGGGAAAGGTTCGCTACCTCGGACTATCGGAAGCTGCGGTCAACACGATTCGCAGAGCGCACAAGGTTCACCCGATCAGCGCAGTGCAAACCGAGTACTCGCTGTGGACGCGCGATCCGGAGGAAGGACTGCTGGATGCGCTCCGCATGCTCGGCATCGGCTTCGTCGCTTACAGTCCGCTCGGTCGTGGATTCCTTACCGGGCAGATCAAACGGATTGAAGATCTGGCCGCGGACGATTTCCGGCGGCAAAACCCACGGTTTCAGGGCGAGAATTTCCGGAAGAACCTGGAGCTGGTCGCGAAAGTCGAGGAGATCGCGAAGGAGCACAAATGTACACCCGCGCAACTCGCGTTGGCGTGGGTGTTGGCCCAGGGAGACGATATCGTCCCGATTCCGGGTACGAGGCATCCCAAACGGGTCGAGGAGAATGTCGGCGCGTTGAACGTCGTGCTATCCGAGAATGATCTCAGACGGATCGACGCCGCAGCGCCAAAGGGAGCGGCTGCCGGAGCGCGCTACCCTGAAGGAGGGATGAAGGCGGTCAACCTGTAATCGGGGCGAACTGCCCGAGTCTCGATCTACCGCCCGCGACGACGCTGACGCGACCGACCGGTACGCGCACTGCCATTGCGGGAATCCGATTCGTGTGAAGTGCGAGACTGCGGCGCTCCATGTCCACGAGGCCGAGCGCCCTGCCCATTTCCTTTTGCTCTCGAGCGCGCGCGCTCCTCTGCCTTCCTGCCCCGAATCGCGGCGATCCGCTCGCCAATGGGAATCTCGAGACGACCCTCCGGTCGCGCGTTGTAATCGAAGTCCGGGATGGTGATCTGCGGCAATCGTTTCCCAATGGCCTTCTCGATCGCGCGGAGGTCGTTCTGCTCGTCCGGCGCGACGAAAGTGAAAGCGTCACCAACCTCGCCAGCTCGTGCGGTGCGTCCCACGCGGTGGATGTAATCGTCAGGCGCCTGCGGCACATCGAAATTGACGACGTGCCCGAGTGACTCGATGTCTATTCCGCGCGCCGCGATGTCCGTCGCGACCAGAACTTTGTACTGGCCGCTCTTGAAGCCCGCGAGAGCAGCAGTGCGCTGCCCCTGTGAGCGATTTCCATGAATCCGCTCCGCCTTGATGCCGCGCTTCACCAGCTGCT
>JALYZH010000153.1 GCA_030948945.1 Gemmatimonadota bacterium
GTATCGTTTTCGATCCGCTCGCGGTCGCGCGCGCTCTCAGCGGCTACGTCGCCGATGGGCTGTTGCAACCCGAGCGAGTCGAGCGCATGATCGCGTTTCATGCGCGGAACCCGGCCGCGCCATCCGCCGACGAAGTGATGGGCGTGATGATCGAGTCCGTATACTCGAACGCGAAAGCTTCGACGGCATACGAGTCGGCGCTTCGCCGCGCGGCCCGCCGGGCAGTTGTCGATGCGTTGCTAGGTCTGGCGACCAACTCGCGCGCCACAGCGGACGCGCGCGCCGTCGCCGAGGATCGTCTGAACCGTTTGGCCGTTCGTCTCGCGACGTTGAATGCGACCGACGCCGAGGATCGCGCGGCCAACGCCGCGGTCGTGCGCGATGCGCGAAACTGGCTGGACAGGCGCATCGCACCGCCGAAGACGACGGGCGTCATCCAGCTGCCACCGGGCACTCCGATCGGCTGCTGCGAAAGTCCGAACTGATTCGAAATTCGGAGGGGAGAGTGGCTACCAAGACGAAAGGCATTCAGTGGCCGACTCTGACGCCCCGTGCGCCGAAGCCCAACGGAAGCTCACCCTGTCGTGATCTTCGTCTATGTCGAGGACGATAGCGACACGCATCGAAGAGACAACGGCACAAGAGCGAGAGGACCGGTGGTCGAGCATTCAGAAATCTTCAACCACCTAGATGTCATCGTCCCGAAAGGAGAGCGCGGATAGTTTCACGCTCAATCACTGTAGTCCAATTCGGGAGACCCCCTTGAGAAATCGTACCGATCGCTGGCAAAAGTCGACGCATACGCTCGCTCTGCTCGTCGCGTCCCTGCTGCCTGTTTCGCTGACCGCTCAGATTCTGGAGACCGAATCGGCGCGCCCGTTACGAGCTGGCCAGCTCGAGATAGCCGCCGGTTATGAGCTTCAGCATTCCAGGGAAGGCGATGAGACCGCGATTCCATTCGCGTTCGAGGTCGGGATCACGAATCGGCTGGGGCTGCTCGTCGAGCCTGTCGCGTACGCCACCGTCAGACCGGAGATTGGTCCGTCGGCAACCGGCGCCGGCGATATCGAGGTCACCTTGAGCTATCTCGTGCGCAACGAGTCAGCTCACATGCCGGCGCTTGCGTTGGCGGCGGAAGAGAAGTTCCCGACTGCACGCAACACTCTGATCGGCACCGGCAAGGCGGATCACACCGCCTACATCATCGCGAGTAAGCGGTTCGGCCGATTCGACACCCACGCAAACGCCGGATACACATTCGTCGGATCACCGCCCGGCCTATCCCTGAGCAACAGGATCATGGGCGCGCTGGCGACCGAATTCGCGCTCAGTCCCGGGACATCATTGTACGGCGAGGTGCTTGGCGCCACATCCGCTGGCGGCGGCGAGGGAACGCCGGCGCAACCAGGCGCTCCGGTGACGCCGGAAGCGTCAGGCGATCAGATTTTCGGAACCATCGGCGTTACGCATTCCTTCATGAGAGGATCGCGCTTTTCCCTGGGGTTGACCCGCGACAACTCGGGCGCGAACCAGCTCAGACCCGGGATCACGCTCTGGTTCCGGTAATCGTCTCAGTTTTGTGACACCGAGCGGCCTCTCCCTTGCAACCCGGTAGGGCAACCCAAGCAATCGCAGGGAGCAGAGCCATGATACGGAATACCAACAAAGGACTGACACTCGCATTGGCGCTCGCCGTCAGCGTGGCGTGCGCGGGCGTAAAGACGAAGACCACCGACATCAACCCGAGCATGAGTCGCGCGCCCACGTGCGCGGCAGCGATCGCGGTTTACAACAGCCGCGCGGATGTACCCTACGATTACTACGAGCTCGCCTGGATCGAGGCGTCGGGTAACTCCGTTTGGACCACCGACAATCAACTCCAGACGCAGATTCGCAACGGAGCCGCGAAGGTCGGCGCGAACGCCATAATCGTGAATCCGGTCCAGCAGGCCAAGAGCACCGTGAAGGTCCTTGGCGAAGCGATCGGCGCGAACTCGGCGACCAAGAAGGCCAGCGCTCTGGCCATCTACATGCCGGGAGATAGGGCGCGCGTCAGAACCGCTTGCGGGGGTTAAGGGAGCAGCTTTCGGTTTCTCTGGAGGCTAGACAGCAAAACGGGTTGGCAATCAAGCCAACCCGTTTGTTTTGTTCACCTTAACTCCGCTTGTCCTGTATCCGCCGGCCTCTCCACTCTCGAAGCTTGTCGACCTTCAGCCTCGACAGATTTCGCGGACTGGCTCGCCACTTTCCGCGCGTACTCGCGCGGTGACGTCATGCGCATCGGAAACTGGTCGAACGGCGGCTTGGGCCCGGTGTCGAAGCCGCGGGCGACGCCGAGCATAAGCCCGGCGAAGGTTCGGTCGAACGGATTCTGCGCGGATTTCCATTGCGCCTCGAGCGCCGCTTCCGGAATCTCGACGACGTTGAACTTCCTGCCGAAGGCGTCCTCGAACATCCGGACCGCTTCGCGCTGGCTGATCTCTTCCGGTCCCCCTACAGGTACGGTCGTATTGCGGGCAGCGGGCCTAGTGAGAGACTGTACGGCGAATTCAGCCACATCGGCGGCCGCGACGTATCTGATCTTATCTGTCCCTTTCCCGTAAACCTTCGCCGTCCCGGTTACGGGATCGGCAAATAGCATCGGACCGAGCCAGCTCTCGAAGAAAAGTGATGGGTGAAGAATCGTGTACTCGAGTCCACTTTTCTTCAGATGGTCCTCCACAGATATCTTGGCGTTGCTGAGCGGATTGTCTGCGGTCTTGCTCGTGTCGAACGACACGAAGATGAATTTGGTGACGCCCGACTTCTGCGCCGCATCGATGAGCGATCTATTTCCCTGTCCATCGGTGGCGTCGAACGAATCTCCGGGTTGTGAAGTCAGGATCGTCGTGACCGTGGAAATCACCGCATCCACGCCGGCACACGCGTCGGGCAGTGTTAGCGGGTCCTTGAGGTCGGCGAGTACGATTTCGGCTCCCGCTTTCTTCAGTCGCTCGACCTTTTCGGGAGCGGACGTGGCGCGCACCATCGCGCGGACCTTTTCGCCACGGGCGATGAGACGGTTGACGATTTCCGAGCCCAATACCCCAGTGGCACCGGCGACTAGAATCATGGCGACCTCCCGCGTGTAAGAATCGGCGTTTCCAAGATGCTCGACATCAGGCGAGCCGGCAAATCGGGTTCGGAATTGCCGGGCGGGACGGCGCGACAGGCTGCCTTTCCCGGTCTCCTAGGCTCTGTTAGGGGCAAACATCATTGCGCCAAAACGGGATTGGTGAGAAAATGAGAGGCAACTTGATCTCTCCTTCCGCAGTTTCCCGCCCGTTCAAGCCAATCGGCAACCTCCTGAAGCGCTTGCTCAGGGGTTCCCGGTCGCGACCCCCAGAGCGTCTTCCTGACCACCGTAACAACGGGTCGGACACCGAACGGCGGCTCAGCTTCATGCTCGAATCCGTGCCGGTCAACCTGTGGTCGACCGATGCCCGGCTCAATATCACGTTCTCTCAGGGAGCTGGTCTCCACCTAATCGGCACGAGCGCCAACGAGCAGGTTGGAATGACCCTCTACGAAGTCCTGAAGACCCGCGATCCGGGATTCACGCCGCTCGCCGCCCATCTGAGGGCGCTTCAGGGAGAGCTGGTTCGCTACGAGGTCGACTGGCACGGCCGGTCGTTCGAGACCCGCGTCGAGCCGCTGCGCTCCGCCGACGGACACATCTCGGGTACCGTCGGAATCGCCATCGACATCACCGACCGCAAGACTCTTTACGACGCCATTCAGACCCAGACCATCTACTTCGCGGCCCTGTTCGAGAACGCGCCGGAAGCCATCGCGCTGCTAGACGAGCGCGACCACATCATCCGGATCAACCGCCAGTTCACGAACCTGTTCGGCTACGCGGCCGAAGAGGTGGTTGGCAAAAGCATCAACGATCTCATCGTGCCAAAAGAGCTTGTTGACGAAGGCGAGAAGCTCGCGGCCCAGGTC
>JALYZH010000154.1 GCA_030948945.1 Gemmatimonadota bacterium
TCGTACTTCCGGATGTCGTTGTCCTGCGTGGCAGCGGCGGCCATTAGCGGCCACAGATTCTTTTGCTTGTCCTTCCGCACGTAAAGGAATCCGGTGCCGACCGGAGCGAGCAGCCACTTGTGAAGGCTCGTTACATAGTAGTCGCACTTGAGATCGTCTCTCTTGAAAGGAAAATGCGCGAACGCGTGCGCGCCATCGACGAACACTTCGATCCCCAGCGGCCGTGCCATCTCCACGGTGCGTCGCACCGGCATGATCTGCCCGGTGAGATTCGTGATGTGCGTGACCTCGATGACTCTCGTCCGCGGCGTGATCGCGGCTACGAATTGCTCGACGAGGTAATTGTCCGAGGGCGGCGGAACCTTGAACGAGACCTGCTTCAGGACGATGCCCTCGCGCCGCGCCCGCTGCTCCCACGACGTGATCATCCGGCCGTAGTTCTGATTGGTGACAACCACCTCATCGCCGCGCTTCAGGTCGAGCCCGAAAATCATGATCTCGTTCGCTTCCGAAGCGTTGCGCGTGATTGCCATCTCCTCCGGATCGCATCCGAACTCGCTGGCGAGATCCCGTCGAACGCTCTCGACGCGCGGCTCCAGGACCCGCCACATGTGCTCGACCGGCAGCTCGTTCGAGAATCTCAGATCCCGGATCATCGCCTCGAGCACGTGACTGGGCGTCGGGCTGCAGCCGCCGTTGTTCAGATTGATCATGGTGCGATCGGAGTCGAACGCGCGCTGGATCTCCGCCCAGTACGATTCATCGTCGGCGACGGCGTGAGGAGGACGGTCGCCCGCGATGGCATTGGCGCGGAAGAGGGACCTGATTGCGTGCTCGCGGAACACCGGCTGCGAGGCGAGTCCAGCCACGGCCAGCCCCGAGAGAAATTCGCGTCTCGTCGTCATTCCGCCTCCGATCCAGCAAAGAGAAGAGCGGTCGCCATCGACTCTGACGACCGCCCTATAATATGACCGCTACGCCCACCGGGCGAGGCACGATGTCCCTCTACTGATACTGAATGTAGAGCGGCTTCGGATTGAGCAGGAGCACCTCGCCCGGAGTGAGAAGCGGGTCGCCCTTCTTTGTGTCGTTGTGATAAAAGATCTTGAAGCCGGTGAACTGAACCGGGTCCGACTCCACATATGCGCGGTACGAGTCGTACTTGAGCCACGGCTGGCCCCAGCCATCCATGTTGATCACAACCTGAACGCGAGGATCAAGCCGGATCTTCTTCGCTCCGGTCAACATGTTGTGCGTGAAGCGATGAACGACGAGAACCTTGGGCGGGAGGTTGTTCTGCTTCACCACGTCCGCCAGCAGGCCGATGGCGTAGTTGACGTCATCAGAGCTCATGGTGCCGATGCGCGCCCCAGGCTTGGACCGCTCGCGCGTTCGGCCTTCCTCTCGCGCGACGCTCATGAGTTTCATCGAGAATTCCGGATCCAGTCCGAGCATCACGTTCGGCCGCTTGAGAAACGGAATCAGTCGCGGCAGCTCTTCCTGAACCGTGCTGTGGCCGACCTGAACGTCGAGGAACAGCAGCGCGTTCCTCTTCGCGGCCCACGACGAGACCAGGTCGATCAGGCTGTCGGTCATGCGCAGCCGGTACTTGCCATCCCTGCCCGGAGCGCCTTGCGCGACGACGGCGATGAGATGCAATGCGGGCTGCACCGGCGTAGATGGATCCGCTTTCTGCCAGGCGGCGATCTCCTTGTCGAATCGCGCCAGCATCTTGTCGGGGGGCAGCTCTCCGAGGATTCCCATCCTCTTCGACAGCGGATTGCCGTAATAGGCGACGATGCGATGCGACGGAAGGATCGAGCCCGGAAGTGGGGGCGCTGTCTGCACCGGCCAGTTCGGATTCTCCAGTCCGACCTTGACCGCCTTCACCAGAGCAAGGCTGTCCTTCTTGGTGCGGCCTTTTACCGATGGAACGGTGACTGGCGGATCCTTCGCGGTGGAATCGTTCCCCGCGCTCTTGGCGGTGGTGGAGGCGGTCGGCTTGGTGGATGAATTGGCCGAGGCAGTGGCGGGGGCGGCGGGCACGCTCTGAGCCGTGGCCACCGCTGTTTGTTGGGGCGGAATCGCCTCGACGCCCGGCGCCGGGCGCGTGTCCTTACCTGCGGCGCAGGCGAGTGTAGCGATGACCAAAAAGTTGAGGACCGGCATGGCCGAATATAGCTGTAAGGCTTGCATCAGCTCGAATGGAGAATTGCGATTTAGGGTCTGGGATTGTGGCGCGAGGTAATTCATAAACCGCGCCCAACCGCTGTGATCCTTCGCCAAATATCAGGCGAGGTACTCTTCTTGCTTTCGGGATATGTTCGGGCTATTCTAGCAGAGCTATGTCCGACCGTAATGCCGCCATCCGCGCACTCATCGAGCATCGATTTCCAGATGCGACACCGGTCACCCACCGGACAGCGGAGCCGGTGGCAACGGGCATCGACGCGCTC
>JALYZH010000231.1 GCA_030948945.1 Gemmatimonadota bacterium
CACCGACCATTGCCGCCTTCTCGTACCGGCACGTGAAGGGACTGCCGTTCGTCTATCCCGACAACAGGCTCTCCTACGTGGAGAACTTCCTGTCGATGGTGGCGCGGATGACGGAGTCCAAATACGAGGCGAACCCCGTATTCGCGCGCGCCCTCGAGATTCTTTTCATCCTGCACGCTGACCACGAGCAGAACTGCTCGACGAACGCCGTGCGCGCGGTGGGATCGTCGCACGTCGATCCGTTCTCCGCCGTCTCGGCCGGTGTCGCCGCGTTATTCGGACCCCTGCACGGCGGCGCGAACGAGCAAGTGCTCCGCATGATCAACGAGATCGGAAGTGTCAAGAACGTTCCCAAGTTTATCGAGAGCGTGAAGAGCGGAGAGGGCGGACGCCTGATGGGATTCGGCCACCGGGTATACAAGAGCTACGATCCGCGCGCCAAGATCGTGAAGAAGCTCGCCGACGAAATCTTCAGCGTAGTGGGGGTCGACAAGGATCTGGAAATCGCGCTGGAGCTGGAGCGGATCGCCCTGTCCGACGACTACTTCACGTCGAGGAAGCTGTACCCGAACGTCGATTTCTACACGGGGCTAATCTACCGATCGATGGCATTCCCGACGGACTTCTTCACGGTACTGTTTGCGATCGGTCGCATGCCGGGTTGGCTCGCGCAGTGGGAAGAGATGCTGCTCGACAAGGAGCAGAAGATCGCGCGGCCGCGGCAGATCTACATCGGCCCGCCGGAGAGGCCGTACCGGAGCAGGCTCAAGGCGAAGTAGGCTGACAACTGACGACTGAACTGCAACTGAACGGGTGCGAGTGGTCAGTGGCACAGTGGCCAGTTGTTAGTTCACGACGTGGGGACGTTTCTGGCGGCATTCAGAGTAGAGGCAAAGGCTTGTGCCTTAAGATTACCGTGAGAAGTCTGGGCGTCGTAAACTGACCACTCGCATCTACGCCACTGACAACTCGCACCCGTTCAGTTGCAGTTCCCGGTCTAAAACTCCCTGACACCCTCCGCCTCGAGCAACGCTTTTTTCACCCCGGGCAACCCGCTGTACCCACCGATCGACCCATCGCTCATCACCACCCGGTGACAGGGCACGACTACCGCGACCGGGTTCGCCCCGCAGGCTTGTGCCACCGCGCGCGTTGCCTTCGGCCGCTTGATCGCCCGCGCCACGTCCAGGTACGATCGTGTTGAGCCGGGAGGTATGCTGAGCAGCTGGTTCCACACCTCGCGCTGGAAATCCGTGCCCTGGAGGTCCAGAGGCACGGCGTCGGCGAGGTTTCTTCCCGCGATTCTCGCCAACACCAAATCCAGCGCAGGCTTCAGCCCGGAATCATCTCGCGCGATCTTCGCCTTGGGAAACCGCGCGCGCAGCGCGTCTTCCGCTCCTTCATCCGACGCCCGCAGGCTCACGGCGCAAATACCCAGGTCGGTTGTCGCTACGAGCACGGTACCGAGCGGGCTTTTTCCGGTAGTGAATCGGATGTCCATGGGCCTCCTCGCTGTTTTTGGCGACACGTCCCCGCTTCGCCGGTGTTTCCGGTTCCTGTGCGTTACCTGGAAACTAGCGGTATTTCAGGAAGCGCTCCACACGCATTAGCGCCCGACCAATGAATTCCTTTCAGGAAGGCGGTTTAGTCAGCGGATCCCGGCGGCCGTGGAGCTCGGATTCAGGTAACTGCTCGGCTGCTTCACCACGAGGATGGGGATCGTGGTGTGACGGATAAGCGAGTCGGTTACGCTGCCCAGGGATATCCGGGCAATACCGCTGCGTCCGTGAGTGCTGATGACGATCAGGTCGACCTGATGGCGTCGAGCGTAACCCTCTAGAACGTCGGCGACGGGACCCCCATGTAGATCGACAGTAATGTCCGCAGTGGAGGAGCTTCTGCACTCTGCCGCCAGCGCGTAGAGCTGGCTCAGGGCGTTGGCGCGCTCACTGCTTCCCAGATCAGCGGCTTCGGCCGTCCACTCGGCTTCGACCGTCGTTCCGAAGAAGGTGTCGCTCGCGAGCACGCGCACCAGCCTGATCTTAGCGCTGCTGCGCTCCGCGATTCTGAGCGCGACGCGGATCGCATCGCGGTCGAAGCCGGAGCCATCGGTGGGGACCATGATGACCTTATACATACAAGCCTCCTGTCACGGTTTCTTGCAGTGAGTGTTTTGAGAGTCGATCGTAAGTGTCGCGGTTCCGACCACCGGCATGGTGCTCTCGATTCTTGCGGGCAATCGGCAGTCATCGTCGGTCAGGTGAATCCGGATGACGCCCTCTCCTTTGTAGTGCTTGGGATCCCGCACTCGCATCTCGACCAGGATCACCCGCAACTCTCCCATCGGAGTCGGAATGACCTCGTGTCGAATGACGCTCACGGTGGTGGGGTTGCGCGCGGAATCGAAATGGCGGTCGAAGCGGTACGTCGCTCCTGGTGTCATCGGAAGCGTACGCACGAAGTACATGAACGACAGCTCGTCGAGCGGTGTGTCGCTCAGGCTCTGGCCGGATTCTCCACCCGCCGATTTCCATTCTTTCTGATCGGGGAACAGGTCGACTGACTCGTCGTTGTGCGACAACGGATTCCGTTCGTGCTTCGAGAAGCGCAGCGACGATCCCCTAAGCGGATCGAACCACGATGAGCTGCGGCTTTCCGCGGTGAGGAACGCAATGCGGATCTTGGAATCGAAGCGCAGGAGAAATGTGCTGGTCCCGCGTACATCTATAGGACCTTCGATCCACATCGCCGCCGTTCCCACCTTGCCACCCTTCGCTACGCTCACTTCGTATGTGAGCTTCTCTCCAACCGAGAAGGGCAGGGCGGCATTGGTTCCGATCGCGGGGGCAGCCGCGCAGACGCCGGCGACGCCGGCGACAGTGAGGGCAATGAAGGAGCGTTGTCTCATGCCTCAAGATGCGGGCATCCCCTTCTCGGTCCTGTAAGGGTTTTCCTCAAAGAGGATGGGGAGACCGCGCCGAAAGTTCGGTGATATACCCCGGAAACTTCGGGTGAAGTCCGACAGTTCGACCAACCCCGGATTCGTATCCTGAGAGCAACAGAATCAACCGCTTCTCACAAACTGAGGATACGAAGATGAGAAAGACGTTATTGACGGTTTCAGCGCTGATGGCAGCCGCCACGGCCGCCGGAGCACAAAGCGCGAGTGCCATTCGACTTAGGCTCGATCCGGCCAGTGAAGTGACCATCGAGGGGACGTCTTCTCTCCATGCTTTTCATTGCAAGACCAACAAGTTGATGGCCTACGTGGATGTTGATCCCGGTTACACGAAGGATCTCACCAAGGTTGCACGCCCGATAGCGAGCGTGAAGGTCAACATCGTCGTGCGCACGCTTTCCTGCGGCAATGGCCAGATGGATAAGAACATGTTCAGCACGCTCAAGGCAGACGAAAACCCGATCATCAAGTACACGCTGTCGGGATACGACATCCTTGAGGGCACGTCGCCAACCGCGTTCTCCGCCAAGACCAAGGGTACCCTGACGATTTCCGGTCAGGAGAAGGCATTCGCCATCAAGATCAACGCTGCGCGCCTCACCGATGGCAAGACCACCGCAGAAGGCGAGCAAACTCTCTTGATGAGCGACTTCGGCATCAAGCCACCGAGCTCCATGCTCGGAACACTCAAAGTTGGAGACGAGATAAAAGTGAAATTCAATCTGAAAGCAGGCCCGGAGCTTCTGGCGCAGCTCGCCAAGGTGACACCATGAAAACGACCTTTGTAGTTGTCGCCGCTCTCGCGTTGGTTGCAGTTGCGCCGCGCTCGAGAGCGCAGGAGACGAACAGTTTGGCAGCCGTCGTCGCAGTACGCGCGCC
The DNA here is from genome assembly GCA_030948945.1 of Gemmatimonadota bacterium. The sequence goes on from JALYZH010000231.1 coordinate 3,839, forward strand.
GGCCAGGATCGACACGATGTCCGTCGTAATCGCTCTGCCGGAGTCGGCGGCGATCGATACCGTGAAGAAGATCGCCGGTGTGAAAGGCTCGAAGGGGAAGACGAGCTTCCTGACGACCGCACCGAATGTCGAGATGCAGAACTATCGTCCCGAAGACAAGCGCGGAATCAATGTCTTCGAGGCGCCCAAGGACGAGTCAGTTGCGTACGAGGGATTCAAGCTCCAATGGGGCGCCGCGTTCACGCAGCAGTTCCAGGGTCTCGATCACAGCAATACCGCTGCTCCGAGGCTCGTCACGACAGCCGGCGTCACGACAGATGCCAATCAGCTGGTAGGGATCGGGCATGGACCCAACAACGCCACTGCCAATCTCTATCTGAATGGCCAGCTCGCGCGCGGAATCCGCGTCGCGATGACCACCTACTCCTCGGCTCGCCATCACAATGAGACGTGGGTGAAGGACGGGTATCTCCTCGTCGACGCTTCGCCGATCGACTGGAAGCCGCTCAACGACATCATGAAGTACGTCACCATTCGCGCCGGCCACTTCGAGATCAATTACGGAGATGCGCACTTCCGTCGCAGTGACAACGGCAACTCCATCCGCAACCCGCTTGTCGGCAACTATATAATGGATGCCTTCACGACCGAGGTCGGCGGCGAATTCTACGTCCGCGCCAACGGATTCCTGGCGATGGCCGGTGTTACTGGAGGGGAGAGCCGCGGCATGATCACGTCGCCCGAGAAGCGGTCACCGAGCTTTCTGACCAAGATCGGGTACGACAAGCAGTTCACCGACAATTTCCGCTTCCGCCTCACGGGGTCGAGCTATGCGACCGCGAGCTCGGTAAGCAATACGCTGTTCAGCGGCGACAGGGCTGGATCGCGGTACTACGATGTCCTGGAGAACACGACCTCGAGTGAATCCGCACAAGCCTGGTCCGGCGCGATACAGCCTGGTCTCAAGAACAGCATTCACTCATATGTGATCAACCCGTTCGTCCAGTTCCACGGGCTCGAGCTGTTCGGCAACATAGAGAGGGCAAAAGGCCGAGCCGCCACCGAGACCGACAACCGCACCTGGAAGCAGAACGTGGGAGAAGTGGTGTACCGCTTCCTTCCCGACCAGCGGTTGTACGTCGCTGCCCGCTACAACACGGTGAAAGGACAGCTCACCGTCGGCACTCCCGATGTGTCGGTCAAACGCACGCAGGTCGGTGGCGGTTGGTTCCTTACCCCGAATCTGCTGACCAAGATCGAGTACGTGAACCAGAAGTACCTCGACTTCCCAACGGCCGACATTCGGAACGGCGGAAAGTTCAAGGGATTCATGGTCGAAGGTGTAGTTGCCTTCTGACCCGGGTGGGTTGTACGCACCCCAAACTGCGAGAAGAGCCTGGCTCTTCTCGCAGTTTGTTTTTCACGCGAGCGGGAGAGTGAACGAGGCTATCGTACCCTGGCCCGTCATGCTTTCGATCCACATCCTGCCGCCGTGTGCTTCCACAATGCCCTTCGAGATCGCGAGTCCGAGCCCGGCACCCTGACGGTCCGTGCGCGAGGACTGCCAGTAGCGATCGAATACCTTCGGCAGCTGCTCTGCGGAGATCCCCTTGCCATTGTCGACTACAGAAAAGACCACGCCGTCCCCGTCGCGCCTCGCAGCAACTACGATCTTCGACCCCGCCGGAGAAAACTTGATCGCGTTCCCCAGGAGATTCGATAGTGTTTGCTGTATCCGCTCTGGGTCCGCCATGACGTTCGGAAGGCGAGCTCCAATCTGGAGATCGAGGCTGATCTGCTTCTCGTCGACCAGCGGTCGCAGCGTCTGCAACGAGTCTGTGAGCAGGGCCGACGGATCGATCGACACCGGCGAGATCACCAGCTTTCCGGCATCCAGACGATTCACGTCCAGCAGATCCCGGATGAGCGTGTCCATCTGGTCGGCGGCTTGCGCGATCAGCTCGATGCTCTCACGTGCGCTGGTCGCATCGCTATCCGAAGCGCGCAGCAGCGTGCGGCTCAGCATCTTCACCGCTGCGACGGGGTTTCTGAGGTCGTGCGACACGACGCCCACGATCTCCTCGCGCGCGCGCAGGCTCGCGCGCACTGTGTCGTGAAGCCGGGCGTTGTCGAGCGCGAGCGCGGTCAGTCGCGCGAGATCTTCGGCAAATCCGAGATCGTCGCCGTCGAAGCTTCCATTCGTCCGAAAAAGTGTCAACGCCCCGATGAGCTGCTCACGCGCCACCAGAGGGAGAAAAAGGGCGGAATGAGGATTCATCGCCTTCACCGCCTTCAGGTAAGCCGGGTTGGCGCTCGTTTCCAGGAGGCGGGCTGTAGCGTTCGCCTGAAGCAACACCGGTGACGGCTTCCCGAGAATCTCCGTCAGGGGATGACCTTTGGGCGGAATACGCGGTCCTGCCATGCCGATCTCGTCGAGGATTTCTTCGATGTCTGGATCTACGTGAGCGGTCGCCCCGGCCAGGAACCCGTTACCCACCCTGTTTTCGAGAATGCATCCATCGGCAATTACGGGAATCGCCATCCTTGCTACCTGAGACAACGTCTCCGACGACCCGAACGAAGACGCCAGCTTCTCTCCCGCCTCCGCCAGAAACTGCTGCCGCTGCTCGAAGCGCTTTCGAACCGTCACGTCGCGCAGCACCACCGCGAAGATGACGTCGTCGCCCTGGTGCACCTGGGAGATCGCGGCCTCGGCGGGAAACTCCTTACCGCCCTTTCGAATGCCGGCGATCTCGCGTCGCTCGCCCATTCGCCTCGCCTTCACTTTTGAGCGTGCGAACTCCGCAACCTGGCGCGCATGATTGGTCCGGTAGCGGTCCGGAATAAGTGTCTCGATCCGCTGGCCGATAATCTCCTCTGACTTCCAGCCGAAGATGGTCTCAGCGCCCTTGTTGAAGAACGTGATGCGCTGAAAAGCGTCCATACAGATCACCGCATCGGACGCGATTTCTACGATCTCCGCCAGGACGTCGTGTGTGATCCGCTCGGGCATGAGTGTCGGGTTATCCCCTACAAAGAAGAAGGCGTTTCCCTTCGAACAATCCTCCAACCCACGACAGAGTCAATCCAGTCGCAGCCCTAACTTGAGTTGTGTCACACTAAACACCTACAACAGTGAAGACTATGAGCGTGAACGACCAGCTAAAGATGCCCGCCGCCCTATTCGCTCAAAAGGGTTCGCGCCGCGATTTTCTTCGGAATACCGCCGTGACCGCTCTCGCGGGCGGCGCGCTTGCCGCTTGCTCGGGCCCCGATTCTGGTGCGCAAGTCGTGAGGGTTAGCGACGCCGACCACAGCGGCGGTACAATGGCGCCCAATCCGGTTCCGGTTTCGGCAGCAGCTGCCGCCGAGGCGATGGACCGGATGCACGAAGCCGGTGTGAAGGCTTTCCCCGCCAAGACAGCTGGGAAGGGAAACCAGCTATTGCAGCCTCGACTCGACAAAGGAGTAAAGGTCTACGAGCTGACCGCGCGAAAAATTCGCTGGGAGACCGCGCCCGGACAAACGGTGGAGGCGTGGGCGTACAACGATCAGATTCCCGGTCCACAGATTCGGGTCCGTGAGGGCGATCGCGTGCGCCTGATTCTCAAGAACGAGCTTCCTGAATCGACCGCGGTGCATTTTCACGGCCTTGAAATCCCCAACGATCAGGATGGCGTTCCCTTCATCACTCAGCCCCCGATCAAGTCGGGACAGAGCTATACCTACGAATTCACTGCGCCCAACCCGGGCTCGCACATGTACCACTCCCACCACAACGCCGCCACGCAGGTCGGGCTTGGGCTCCTTGGCGCGTTCATCATCGAGCCGAAGAATCCGCTGCCCATCGAGAAGTCCGACATCGATTACGTGCTGATCATGAACGACGGAATGCACGGCTACACGTTCAACGGCAAGAGCTTCCCGGCGACCGAGCCGATCGTGGCCAAGCTCGGCCAGAAAGTTCGCATCCGATTCATGAACGAAGGCATGATGATTCATCCCATGCACCTTCACGGCATGCACATGACGGTGATCGCGAAGGACGGCTGGCCTCAACCTGCACCCTGGAGATGCGACACGCTGAACGTCGCGCCGGGCGAGCGTTGGGATGTCATCGTCAACTGCAACAATCCGGGAACGTGGGCATTCCACTGTCACATCCTTCCGCACGCAGAGTCGGATCACGGGATGATCGGTATGGTCACCGCGTTGATCGTGAAGTGACATGGACATGACTGCGATTCCCCGAACAGCCGGCTCCGTTAAGCCACGCCTCCAACAAACCGGGTCACCGTGGATTCCCCGTTCGGTGCTCACGATTCTCGGTGTTCCCCTGGAGATGAAGCTGCTCGGTGCGAATCTGATCATCGTAGGCGTAGCCGTGCTATTACTGTTCGGCGCCGCGCCACTCCCGCCCGCCCGCTTGGGCGATGTTTACGTCTTATTGATCGCTCTGATAGTTGGGGCGGCAGTCAATTTTGGCTTGGTGAAGCTCGCACTCCGCCCGATCGACGCTCTCGAGCGAGTCGCAAAACGCGTTTCGGAAGGTCGGCTCGCTGAGAGAGTTCCTGTGTCGATTGTGGCCGACCGTGGGCTGGCCCACCTCTCCACCACGATCAATCAGATGCTCGACTCTCTGGAGGTCGGTCGCGACCGGATGAGAAAGCTCGGCGCGGAAGTCGTCTACGCCGAGGAAAGAGAGCGCGCCCAGGTTGCGCGCGAGCTTCACGACTCGGTTGGTCAGACACTCGCCGCCGCGAGCTTTCAGATCGCTGCCGCCGCGCACGAGATAGGAAGTCACGAAGCTGCGCCGCGGCTCGCAGAGGTGCGGGAGCTGTTGCGCACTGCGCTCGAGGAAATCCGGAACGTTTCTCGGTCGCTGCATCCGCGCGTGGCAACCGATCTTGGCTTGCCGATCGCGCTCGAAGCGCTGGGTGACGCCACACGGCAGCGATCGCTCGTGGATGTACGGGTCGACATCGATGTCGCCGGCGTCGTGATTCCTTCAGCGGTGTCGACCACGCTGTACCGTGTCGCGCAGGAGGCGCTTCGCAACGTGGAAAGGCACGCCGATGCCGGTCACGCGACAGTGGCCTTGCGCGCCAGGCCCGGGTACGTCGAGCTCGAGGTCAACGACGTTGGTCGTGGATTCGAGGGAGCGCTGGAGAAGAAGCGCGGTGACTCCGGCTTTGCCGCGATGCGCGAGCGACTCTCGCTCGCCGGTGGCGAGTTGCATATTGATACGGCGGGAGATCGCGGCACTCGCGTCATTGCGTGGGTGGGAATGGCCACGGAGGCGGCTTGATAGATGGCATGATCAAAGTAGTTCTCGTCGACGACCATGCAGTCGTGCGCGCCGGCCTCAAGGCCGTACTTGGCAGCGCGAAGGATATTCAGGTCATCGGAGAGGGATCCACCGGAAAGGACGCCATCTCACTCGCCGAGAGGCTCGACCCCGATGTGATCGTGATGGATCTCTCGATGGGGGAAATGGACGGCGGTGAAGCGACGAAGGAGCTGGTCGGGAAAAAGACACGCGGCAAGGTGCTGATTCTCACCATGCACGCCGAGGATTCGTATCTCGTTCCGCTGCTCGAGGCCGGTGCCAGCGGATACCTGGTGAAGAGCGCCGCTGACCGCGAGCTAATCGACGCAGTACGAGCCGTCGCGCATGGGGACATTTACATGCAGCCTTCCGCGGCCCGAGCCCTCGCTTTGCGAATCCAGCGGAAGGCAGAACACGCCGACGAGCGGACCAAGTTCGAGAAGCTCACCGAGCGCGAACAGAATGTGCTGAAGTTCGTGGCGCGTGGATACAGCGCTCCCGAGATCGGCGAGAAGCTCTTTATCAGTCCGAAAACCGTCGACACCTACAAGCAGCGGATCAACGAGAAGCTGGGACTCGCGCACCGCAGTGATTATGTCGAATTCGCGCTGAAGATCGGACTGCTCGCGGACTAACTCCAGGTCTTCACCCTCAGCGCTTCGAGTTGTAGCCAGGCCCTCGCAGCGCCCGACCAGGCAGCGCCGCGGTTATCTGGCCCCCGTCCACCACTGGAACCCCGTTCACCAGCACGTAGGTGACGCCAGTCGCAATCTGGGATGGGTTCTCGTACGTGGACCGGTCGATGACGGTAGCCGGATCGAAAACCGTGATGTCGGCGAACATTCCCGGCTTGAGCAGCCCGCGGTCATTGATTCCTACGCGCTGGGCCGCGAGTGAAGTCATCTTCCTGATCGCGAACTCCATCGTGATCACCGAATCCTGTCTCACATAACGGCCGAGGATGCGCGGGAATGTGCCGAAGCCGCGCGGATGGCCACGATCCCGCCATTTGCCTGTTGAATCCGGACTGACTGCGCCCGCATCCTGTCCCACCGACACCCACGGCTGTCTCATTGCGTATCGGAGCGCATCCTCGTTGAACGAGAAGTAGATCGCGCTCGTCTGTCCCCTGTCACCGATCAGAATGTCGAACGCGGCGTCGTAGGCGTCCTCGTTGCGCATCTTCCCGATGTCCGTGAGCAGCTTGCCCTGGTACATCTTGAGGGAGTCGGTACCGACTTCGTTCACCATTGTGCGGGCCGCCGTCCGGATCCCCGCGGCGCTGTCTGCGCCCAGCTCCGCCTTCAGCCGCACGCGCACAGCTGGGTCCTTGAGCCGCATCACCAGCGAATCGCGTCCCCCTTCCTGAACCCAGGTATTCAACATTGCTGCGAGTCCGGTTCCACTCGCGATATACGGATATTGATCGGCCGTGACGTCTATTCCGGCGGCGCGCGCCGAATCGATCAGCGCGACCGCTTGCTGCATCTGCTCGAGCGACCGTGACTTGATGTGCCGGATCTCGGCCCACGTACCCGCTCCGGCAGCGATGCGGATCGTTTCGCGGATCGCGTCGAGAAGTCCGGCTCCTTCGCTTCTTATATGGGCGGCGTAACCGCCCTTATAGGGCGTCGCGTATTTCGTCAGCACAATGAGCTCATCGGTCGAAAAGAAAGTACTGGGCAGATAGATGAGGCCCGTACCGACTCCCATCGCCCCGTCCCGCATGGCCGAGTCGATCAGCGCGCCCATTTGCCTCATCTCGACGTCGGTCGGGTGGCGCGTCACGTCGCCCATCACGGCCTCGCGCACCGAGCTGGTTCCGACATAGGTGCCGAGATTGATGGCGATGCCCTTGTTCTCGATGTAGCTGAAGTACTCTCCGAGCGAGCGCCACGGATACTTTGGATCTGCCTGCTGTCCGAGCGCCTCGTTCGGCCACGCGGACGATACCTCACCGGTTATCTCGCTGGTGATTCCCTGAGTGATCTTCGACACCGCATGCGGCCCGCGCAGAATCGCGAATTCCGAATGGCCGAGCATGTCGATGAAGCCGGGAGCGACGATCTGGCCGTTGGCGTCAATGACTCGACGTGCGTTGAGTCCTGATATCGAGGGGCCGACATACGCGATGCGATCGCCAATGGTCGCGACGCTGCCCCGGTACCACGGGTTGCCTGTACCGTCGACGATCCGCGCATTCGTGATGAGAATATCGAAGCGAGTACCGGCCGGCCCGCGAGGAGCCGACGCGCACGCAGCAGTGAGTGTGATCGCTAGAGCAGCGACGACTCTGGTGATTGGCATTCGTGTTCTGGGTTGTATGGAGTGTTTGGGGTTTGCCCGCGGCCCCTACGAGATCTTCTGCGTCTTCTTCTTCAGAAAGTCCATCAGTATGAACTGGCCGAGCGTCATCGTGTTGGTGAAGTACGCCTTGCCCTTGCTGATCTCCGAGACGCGCTTCACGAACTCCACCAGTGCCCGGTCGCGCGCCAGCATGAAGGTGTTGATCAGGATTCCGGCGCGTCGGCAGTTCGCGACCTCGCGCAGTGTGGTGGCGATCACGGTCGCGTCGAGACCCATCGAGTTCTTGTAGATCTGTCCGTTCGGCATCGTCATCGCGCTCGGCTTGCCGTCGGTGATCATCACGATCTGTCGCATGTCTTTCTTCTGCGCCATCAGGAGCCGGCGCGCGAGCTTGAGGCCTTCTGCGGTGTTCGTGTGGTAGGGGCCGACCTGCGCCTGCGGCAGCGTCGACAGCGGAATCTCCTCGGCAGAATCGTGAAACAGCACTACCTGAAGTGTGTCGCCGGGAAATTGGGTGCGAATCAGATGCGTGAGCGCTAGCGCGACTTTCTTGGCGGGAGTGAAGCGATCCTCCCCATAAAGAATCATCGAGTGCGAAGTGTCGAGCATCAGCACCGTGGCGCACGATGAGCGGTACTCGGCCTGCCGGACCATGAGGTCGCCGTAATCGAGGTCCATCGGTACCTCGAGCGACCCCGTGCGCGAGAGCGAGTTCTTCAGAGTTTCGTTCACATCGATGTTCAGCACATCCCCGAACTCGTACTCCTTGCTGTATCCATCCGACTCGATGCCCGTGGCAAGGTGTGGCGTGTCGTGCGAGCCAAAGCTCGATTTCCCGAGGGAGCTGAGGATGTGGCGAAGGCTCTTGTACCCGAGGAAATCGATTCCCTTGTCGGTGAGGTTGAACTGCACGCTCTTGGAAGCGCCGTGCGCGAGTCCTCCGCGACCTTCCACCTGCTGGTGACCAGCAGGCATCTGGGGCGGCGCCTGGAGGTTGAGGTATCCCTCGGCGGCGAGCTTTTGAATGAGACTGTCCAGCAGCTCGCTCAGTTTCTCCTGTGATTCCTTGGTCCCATCACCGCGCAGCGCCTCGAGAAGCTCGGGCGTGAACTGCCCACTCTCGATCAGCGCATCGAGTATTGCCTGACGCAGCGCTTCGACGGAGCGGTCCGGCTCCGAATCGAAGTCGTCGAAGTAGGGATTGAAGTTCTGCCCGCCCGCGAAACCCGACTGCAACAGAAAATCCGCGAGCTTGTCCAGCAGCGCCTGGAGATCGACCGCATCAGCCGCTTCCGGACTGAACTTCGAGTAGGTGTGGAAGCGCATATCTCTAACATACAACCCGGGCGTCAGGTGTGTATAATCCTCAGCAATGCCCCTGACCCCGGCGCGGCCAGTAACAAGATCCATCAACCCTTTCAGGACGCTCCAGGTCCACCGGAACTTCCGACTTTTCTGGACCGGTCAGACAGTTTCGCTGATCGGAACCTGGATGCAGCAGGTGGGGCAGGGGTGGCTCGCTCTCGAGCTCACCAACAGCGCATTCATGGTCGGATTGGTGAGCGCGGCCGGGAGCTTTCCGGTGCTCCTCCTCTCGCTCTACGGCGGCGTAGTCGCCGACCGGCGCAGCAAGCTTCGCATCGTCAGTATCTGTCAGGCGCTCCTGCTCATCGAAGCCGCCGCACTATGGTGGTTCACCTGGACGGGTCGCATCAACGTCGGATGGCTGCTCGCGCTGACGACGCTCGGAGGCGTGATCTCGGCGTTCGAGATTCCGGCGCGGCAAGCGATGATCGTGGAGCTCGTTGCGCGGGAGGACCTGGTCGACGCGATCGCGCTCAACTCGGGCGGGTTCAATCTCGCCCGGATCGTCGGACCTTCCATCGCGGCAATCATCCTCGCGAAATACGGACTCGCGTGGTGCTTCGGCATCAACGCGCTCAGTTATTTCGCGGTGCTGAGCAGCCTTGCCCGCATTAAGCTGCCGCCGTGGACTCCGGCCATACACCTCGTCGCTCCGGCCGAGCAGTTGAAGCAGGGATTGCGCTACATCCGCAGCTCCCGCGCGGTGTCGGGGCTGATGGGAGTGATCGCGGTTTACTCGATATTCGGATTTCAGTACCTGACGATGATGCCGGTCGTCGCTCGCGACGTGCTGCACACGGGAGCTAGCGGGTACGGATTGCTGCTCACTTTCGTGGGAATTGGCGCGCTGACCGGAGCGCTCTCACTCGCAGGCCTGGGCGGAAGAATTCGTCGAGGACGCCTGTTCAACGCGACGGCGTACGCGTTCGCCGGCCTGACGATTCTCTTTTCCCTGATGCGCTCGGTCCACCTCGCGGCGTTCGTGTTGCTCTTCCTCGGCCTCACCATGCTGATCAACGGCGCGCTGGCGAACGGAATTCTTCAATCGGTGGTGCCCGACGAGCTACGCGGCCGGGTGATGGCGACCTACGTGTTCGTCTACGTCGGTTTCACGCCGATCGGCTCGTTCATCGCTGGCGCGATGGCGCGCTTCGTCGGGGTCCAGTGGGCGATCTTCACTGGCGGAGTTGTGATGCTCGGTTACTCGCTGTGGGCGTTCTGGAGATATCCGGAGATTCGTGCGGTTTGAGTTACAAACAACTGCAACTGACCGCTCGCACCCGTTCAGTTGCAGTCATCACTTTCCCAGCCTCACGCCTTAACCCAAACCCGGACAGCGATCAGAACGAGAAAGATCGCGAAGGCTTTCTGGAGCTGTGGGCCGGACAGGGTCTGCGCGAGTCTCGCCCCAGCCCACGCCCCGAAAAGAAGACCCAGCGCGATCCACAGCGATGCCGTGATGTTCAGATGTCCGCGCCGGTAGTACTCCCACGCGCCGAGCGCGCCGACCGGCAACAGTAGCGCGCCGAGTGAGGTGCCGGTGGCTGTCTGCGGCTGAAACTTCGCCAGCAGAATGAGCGCGGGCCCTATCACGACCCCGCCACCGATTCCGAAGAGTCCGGCCAGCACGCCGGCGGCGAGTCCGATCGCAATAAAGAGAATCACGTTGTCAGCTCGGTGATGAATGTTTGCGGATCACTCGCTCAGGAGACTCCGTGCGAGCGAAACATGAAGAACACGGCGGCGAGAATGCACAACGCCGCCCATAGGAAATCGAGCCGCAGCGGCTGCCGCATGTAAAGCAGCACGAACGGAACGAAAACCGTCAGGGTGATTACTTCCTGCAGGATCTTGAGCTGGGCGAGGGACATCTCGGTCGCCCCGATCCGGTTCGCGGGAATCATGAACATGTACTCGAAGAACGCTATCCCCCAGCTGAGAACGGCGGCGATGTACCATTTTCTGTCGCTCAGATTCCTGAGGTGCGCGTACCAGGCGAAGGTCATGAAGGCGTTGGAGATCACCAGAAGCCCGGCGGTTCGCCAAAAGGTGATCGATGTCACGCCGGGATTCCCTTCTTCACGGCATAGAGCACTTTGTCGGCGAAGAGGTCGATCTCGTCGAGCGTCGTGTACACGTTCGGCGTTATGCGAATCCCCCTGAATTCCGGGTGCACGATCGGCGTGTTCACGATGCGGTGCTGACTGAATAGCCACGCGCCAAGCTTCACGTTGTCGATTCCTTCCACCTGAAAGAGCGCGATCGCGCCCGACTGCCGGTTGTCGAGCGGCGTAAGAACCGACACACGCGAGCTCTCGGCGAGCAGCCGCTTTGCCCACCGATCACGCAGGTAGCGGAGCCGCGCGATTTTCCTCTCGCTCCCGATTCCGCGGTGGAACGCCATTGCGGCAGAGATCGCGTTGTGATTGGCGGCCGGATGAGTTCCGATCTCCTCGTACTTGCGAATGTCGTTGTCCTGAGTCGCCGCCGCGGCCATGAGGGGCCAGAGACTCTTCTGCTTGTCCTTCCGCACGTAGAGGAATC
>JALYZH010000186.1 GCA_030948945.1 Gemmatimonadota bacterium
CTCCGAGAGGAACGCGCCGCCAAGCGCGGGGTTCTTGTTGAGAGCAAATGTGAATTGTACATCGTGCGCGCTTACCGCCTTCCTGTCGTGCCACCGCGCGCGCGGATTGAGGTGAAACGCGAGCGACAGTGAGTCGGCCGACCATCGCCAGCCGTCGGTGAGCTGGGGCCGAAATCCTCTCTCACCGCGCGTGTTCATCTCGGGGCCGACGTCGGCGAGGTAGTCGTAGATCTGCTCGGAGATCTGCTTCCCCTGCGTGGTGCGAATCAACGGCGGAAAGAGCGTGCCGGGATCGCCGGTGGTCGAAATGACGAGCGTCCCACCCGCTTCCTCCGCGGGGGCGTTGCCGGAATGCTCCGAGCATGCGGTTATGCACAGCGCGAACAAAACGGCGGGAGCCTTTCTCATGGCGGACAAAGGTAGCGACGCCGTTTGCCCGTGGAAGGCGCTAAACCACCTGGTGATAGAAAACAGACAGTCGATGAAACAGAATCGACATTGCCCATCTTGCGTGCCGGTGAAAACGTCAATGATACATGGGAGAAGCAGCTGCGAAACCAACGGGCGCGATGCCCACCTTCCAGGTGGCGCACCTGCGACGCGACGGTCAGGACGTAATCATCGTTCCGGTCGATCGCTCGTTCGGGAAGCGCTCCGCCGCCGAACAGGCGCGCATACAGGAAGCGTTTCAGCGCAGTGCCGCCGCGATCGAATTGCCGGGCGTCGTGGTTCCGGTCTGGGAAGACGCTTCGGGGAGAATGGCTTTTCGCGCGCCTCCGCCATGGCACGAGTTCTTCAAGAGCATAGACATGGTATACGTCGCCACCGCGCTGAATCGAAGCCTGAGTCTCGAGTAACAGTTGCCCCGGGCCGTCTCCGCTGAGACGCGCAGATGCCTCACCGGTTGAATCGCGGGCCGCACGCGATGATACTCCGGTGATGAGATCCCTACTCGCACGCGGGTTCCGGATAGTTGAGCTCGCCATCGCCGCACTGACTGCCGCCGCGTTGCCAGCGGCAGCGCAGCACAATGGCAATGCGATGCGCGACATGCCCAGAGACACGCTCACCACCGCGCCCACATCTCCGACCCGCTTCGTTCGCGATTCCGCGCTCGTTGCCGACTCTCTGTTAATTGTGTGTCGACCTCACAGGACTCATTCGATCGACGCTTATTCGACGTGTCTCGGCGATGGCATCGCGTCGCTTTCCTCGGCGGGCAACATCGCGCTGGCGATGGGGGCGCTCGACCTTATCGTTCACGACGATAAGTCCCTGGTGCTGCTCGGCCATCCGCTCGCCCACGCGCTCGGCTACGCTGTCCAATCAACACCCGTGACCGCGACGCGGCTCCTGACCGAGTGTGACGACCGTTACCAGTCGGGCTGCTATCACGGAATCCTGCAGAGATACTTCGACGCGCGCTTGGGAATGCCGATCGCGCAGAAAGTGTTGGTCGCGCCGTGCGACGGGCTGCGCGGGACGCGCGAGCAGTTCCGGCTGTTCGATTGTCTTCAAGGTACCGGGCACGGCCTGATGATGTATCACCGCTACGACGCGAACGCGTCGCTCAAGGATTGCGATCGGCTCGGCTCCGATTGGGATCAGAGGAGCTGCTACGGCGGTGTCTTCATGGAGCACAACATGGGCGCGCGGATGCAGTCGTTCGGCGACGGTGAATTCGGCATGCACCGTCATTCGACGCCGAATGCCTCGGTGGTCCTGTTCAAGCCCAACGATCTGCATTATCCCTGCGACGCCACGCCGGCGCGGTATCGGCGCCAGTGTTACGAGCTGCAAGCGGACCTGATTCTTCCCGCGGTGAAACAGGATTACCAGAAAGCCGCGGAAGTGTGCGATTCCGCTGGCACCCCTGATCTGATGCGCGCATGCTACCTAGGCCTGGGGAGAAACGCATCTGGAGCCTCGGCGTTTCAGTACTCGGGAATAAGAAAACGCTGCGACAAATCGTCACCGACGGGCCTCGCGTTCTGTTATGAGGGTGCAGTGAGACATCTCGCGTACGCGCCGAGCGAGCTGCCACGGGGAGTGACGTTCTGCAAGTCTCTTCCGCCTGGCGACACGAGAGCGAGATGCTGGGATGGGGTAGGATTGCAGGTGGGGGGATTCTTTGCGGACCTGAGCTCGCGTCGGCGCGCGTGTCAGACGGAAGACGCAGACGACGTCGCGGCGTGCGTGATGGGGGCGGGTGTCACCGTAGGCTCGCCGAAAGCGAATCACTAACCTGAGCGGACAGTGCTTCTGTTCTAGCGGGACTTTTTCCCGGACCGGTTCGATCTCGGCATTGGCCGCCAAGGGGTTGGACCTGACGCCGGCGGATCTCGACGACATCGATTCGTTGCTGTGCGCTGCCGCGTAAGCCGTTGGGATGTAAACGGTTAGTGTACAAAGCGCGACTGCAGGGCACTCCGGGTTCGCAACTTGCGCCATGCCCGCGTGTACATCTAACCAACAACTCAACAGTGGAGCAACAGTGAACCGTTTCGTTCTTTCAACTCTCTTTGCATCGGCCGCAATGCTCGCCGCCGCTGCACGTGCCAGCGCCCAGGAATACAATCCTTTTCAGATTGGTGCGGCGGGCGGGATCGCGTTTCCGGTGAGCGACCTCGGGAACACGACAAACACCGGCTACGACATCGCCGTCATGGTAGGGTACAAGCCGCAGTTCACGCCGATCGGCGTGAGAGCGGAAGCCGCCTACAACCAATTCGGATCCAAGATTTTCAATGGCAACGTGAATATTCCGGCGTTCACAGGCAACCTGGTGTTCGGATTGCCGATGGGAATGTTGTCGCCGTACGCGATCGGTGGGGCGGGTCTGTATCGGACCAACGTCAACGTAAATGGCGGCAGGAGTGCCGGCGAGAACCATTTCGGCTTCAATATCGGCGGCGGGATAAAGATTCCGCTGAGCAGCAGCTTCGAGACGTTCGTCGAAGCCCGCTACAACCGGGTCACCGTGAACAACGGCACGCTCAGCTTCGTTCCCGTCACGGTCGGAGTGATGTTCTAGAGATTGCACATGAGTCACGGTGCATAGGCTAAGACTCGATAGCTTGCGTACAACTGTTCGCGGAAAAAGAAAAGGCCAGTCCGGTTGGACTGGCCTTTTCTCTTTGCAGCAGGGCTTATTGAACCGCGTTAACCATGTCGAAGATCGGAAGGTACATGGCCACGACCATGCCGCCGACCACGACGCCGAGGAAGACGATCATGATCGGCTCGAGCAGCGAGAGCAGGTTGCTCACCGCGGCGTCGACCTCTTCGTCATAGAAGTCGGCGATCTTGGACAACATCTCGTCCAGACCACCGGTTTGCTCGCCGACCGCGATCATCGAAATGACCATGGGCGGGAAGACCTTCGACTTCTGAAGAGGCTGAGCGATCGTGTCGCCGCCGGCGATCGAGGAGCGCGACTGCATGATCGCGTCCTGAATGACCCGGTTGCCAGCCGTCTTCGCCGTGATCTCGAGTCCTTCGAGAATGCTGACGCCAGAGCTGATGAGGGTGCCGAGGGTACGGGTGAAGCGTGACACCGCCGATTTGCGGAGAACGTCACCCAGAACCGGGACGCGCAACATGAGCCTGTCGATCACCAGCTTTCCGTCGTTCGTGGCGTAGTATTTCTTCCCCATGTAACCGCCGCCAATGCCTATGGCGCCGATAATCCACCAATAGGCCTTGAGGAATCCTGAAGCGCCGATGACGATTCGCGTCGGCAGTGGAAGCGCCATGCCGCCGGACGCGAACATTCCAGCGAACACCGGGATGACGAAGATCAACAGCGTCACGACGGCAATGCCGGCGACGCTCATGATGACTGTCGGATAAATCATGGCTCCCTTCACCTTTCTCACGAGCGCGTCGTTCTTTTCGAGGAAAGTCGCAAGACGCATGAGAAT
>JALYZH010000187.1 GCA_030948945.1 Gemmatimonadota bacterium
GGAAATCTGTCCTTGACAATCGCTCTCATAGAACTCTGCGCTGCACTCGGACGCCAACCGCGCCGCGAGTATCCCGAGAGCTATACTTCCCGCCGTGCGGTTGGCGCCGGTGAGCGCTGAACCGTTGGGCGGCGGCAATTTCCGTTCCGGCACGATCGTTTTGGTGCTGCGATGACAAAACTCGAAGCTCTTGAGGAACAGATCAAGGCCCTCTCGCCCGAGGAACTGGCGAAGTTGCGCACCTGGCTGCTGGAACGCGACGCCGAAGAGTGGGATGGAGAGATCGAACGCGATGCTGCGTCCGGTAAACTTGACAAACTCTTCGAGAAGTCCGTTGCCGATCATCGTTCCGGCAAGAGCCGCGAAGTTTGGAGCATTTCACAGCCCTGATTTCTGGGCCCTCTTCGACTCTTTCCCGCCTGAAATCCAGAAGCTCGCGCGAGAAAATTACGAGTTGCTGAAGGACAATCCGCGTCATCCATCGCTGCGTTTCAAGAAAGCTGGCGGTTATTGGTCCGTTCGTATTGGCCGGAACTACCGAGCTCTCGGGAAGCAACTCGAAGAAGGAATCCTGTGGGGTTGGATCGGGTCTCACGAAGAATACGAGAGAATTTTGGGTAACCAGTAGCCTCCGCCCAACTCGCGCTCGAGCGGACTTCGGCCCGGCGATCTGCTAGTTTGTTTTGCACCAGCTGCGCGGCGCTCAGCTTTTAACGTTGGGCGACGGCAGTGTGCGTGGAACCGTGGCGGCAAGTAGCATCGCCCGACGCGGTGAGTCCGACAATCTTTCGCGAAGGCCCGTACCGGTTCTACTTCTTTTCACGAGAGGAAAGCCGCATCCGGAGGTCCACGGTCTGCCGGAGCGGGAAATCGCAAAGCTCGTTACAATCATCCGAAATCATGAGCAGCAAATCAGAGCAGCCTGGGTCACACACTTCGGAAGTTGAGGTGACGAACATTTCACGCCACGGGTTCTGGCTATATCTTCGCAGGCGTGAATTGTTTCTGTCGTTCGAAGACTTTCCGTGGTTTGCGGAAGCGCCGGTCAACAAGATTAAGCAAGTCGAGTGGCCAAGCGAAGATCACCTCTACTGGCCAGCGCTCGACATCGATCTATCGATACGGTCAATCGAGCATCCGGAAGAATTTCCTCTCAAGTTCGCGTCGCCCAACTAGCGGTGCACTGGACGCGAACCGCTGCGTTACCGCCTTCTGAGCTCTATACTTCTGCGCGTCGCGGTTCGCGCCAGTGAACTGCAGGGACGTTGGACGGCGAACTCGGCGTTGTGGGGGTGCACCGTTCGAGAGCTCGTGCTCTTGCGGCGGCCGATGTCGCGAGGATAATTGAGCGCAAAACCGGCGCGGAGCCATGGCTGAAGAGAAACGTCTCAACGCCTGACTGAACACGCACTGAACCACGTGAAGCGTTCACATCTGAATCCAGGCACGCTCCCGAATTGGGCTTCGCTCTTCAGTCAAGTCGTGACTGCCGAATTGAGCGGCGCCACGCTGGTGTACATTTCGGGTCAGGTCGGTGTCGACGCACAGGAGAGCCTGACTGGTGACGGAGGCTTCCGCGCACAGACCGAGCAGGCTTTCCGGAACCTCAACGCTGCCCTCTCGGCGGCGGAGGCCACCTTCGCTGACATCACGGCGCTCGTGATCTACGTCGTGTCGTACGAACCCGAGAAAGCTTCCATCATAGGAGAAGCCTTGAGGGCGAAGTTTCCGGCAGGCGAACTTCCAGCACTTTCCCTGGTCGGGGTAGCCGCTCTTGCCCGGCCGGAATTTGAACTCGAGCTTCAGGCGCATGCGGTCGTCGATCGCGCCGGCGGAGTGGGGTAGGATCGTGCGCCTAACTCGACCCTGCAGTTCGGCATCCGAACGGCATAACCACAGAGTGTTCACGACCTGGATTCGCGGATGCCTTAGAGACGAACGGCCTAACTCCGCGTAGCAGCCGACCTGAACGCGTGATACGTTGAGCGGCTCGAGTTCACTCCCATGACGATCGAGATCGGACACATAGAAGCGATCTTCCGGTATCCGGTGAAATCCATGGCCGGCGGGCAACTTGAAGCGGCCAATTTGGGCTGGCACGGTCTCGACGGCGATCGGCGCCTTGCATTTCGGAGGACACAGGACCGCAGCGGGTTTCCGTGGCTGTCGGCAAGCAAACTTCCCGACCTGCTGCGGTTTACTCCCGTCTGGCGTGAACAGGGCCTCCCAGCGGACCTCCCCACGCACGTCCGGACGCCGGACGGCAAAGAGATGGCGGTCTTCGGAGAAGAGTTGGCCGCGGAGGTCGAGCTCCGGCTTGGAGCTCCCGTCCAAATGATGGAGTTGAGGCAAGGTATCTTCGACGAAGCAAGCCTGTCTGTGATCAGCGTTGAGACTCTCCGCGAGATTGGAAAAGTGAGTGGGACGACACCGGACGTGCGTCGATTTCGCCCGAACGTTTTAGTTCGCTTGCTGCGACCAGACCCCTTCCAGGAGGACGGCTGGGTCGGCGGCGTCCTCTCGTTCGGCGAGGTTGGCCGCGGGCCGAGTGTGAGCGTCATCATGCGCGACACGCGCTGCTCGATGGTGAACCTCGATCCGGATTCAGCGCGATCCTCTCCTGAGATGCTGAAGGCGGTTGTTCAAATGAATCAGAACAAGGCTGGCATCTACGGCGCCGTCATTCGCACGGGCCAATTGGCCGTTGGACAAACCGTGCACCTTCAGGCATTCGCCGAGAACGGACCGCCATGATGCGCTCACTCCCTCCTCGTGTGCAGGCTTACGTCGACGCGATCGCCCGGATGGGCGCCGAGGCGGGAGGAAAGCTGGTGAGCGTGATCTTGTTTGGCAGTGCTGCGACCGGCGGCTTCTCAGGTCCGGCGTCCGACGTGGATTTACTTCTCGTCCTTCGAGATGACGTCAGCCAGGAGGAAAAGCGCAGGCTGCGCGACGACGTGGTGCGCCTCGAGGCCCGCCATGGCTTTCGCGAGCTCCCTCCTCGTCCGCGGGGAGCGGTTGAAGAATTCGTCGAGAGGGTAACAGCCAATGTCCGCTCATTCTTCGTCTGCACGCGGAGTGATTTGCTCTCCGGGCACGTGGCGCGGATGCTCGATCTACGGCCAACGCAGGCGCTGTTCGTGGACCGCGCCGTCATCCCCAGCATCGTGGCGTCCGCGGTGACGGTCTGGGGCGAGGAGTTGCTCGCGCAGATTCCGATGGCCCCGATCCGCCGGTTCGATGTCTTCAAGTCCTTCCAGGGGTTGTTCGGGCAGGTGCTGCTGAGCGCTGCAGTGTTCCCTCTGCTCCCCGGAGCGACCAGGTACGCAATGGGAGCGCTCAAACGCTCGGTGCACAACTGCTTCTTCTGCTATCACGCCCGCGCGGCACCCCTCGAGGAAGAGATCGAATTCTTCCAGCGCCGCCTCGGGCCGAGTCGCACCCTGGTGGAGCTGGTGGCGTTGCGCCGTGAGTACCGGCGATCCTTTGCGTTCGTGGTGCGCTGTCTTCCCACCCTGGCGAGACTCCACTTCCGAACGGCCTCAGACAACCGGTTCCCGCGCGAGACTCGTTCGGTAGCCTAACTCGCGGTTGCAGCCGGGCAGGTTGCGCTACCATGGCGTCGCCGACCGCCAGAGCAACGTATGAGCGAACAGCAACGTCCGCAACTGCGCCTTTACCTCACCGGATTGGTGCTGCTTGCGGAAGGGGCACATCTCACGTGGGAGCATTTCCATGGTGGTGTCGTAAGCCATCACATCCTGCACCGTTCCGATATGCCTGCCATTTCCAACTGGTGGGGCGTACTTCTGCTTCCTGCGCTGACGTGGTTCCTGACCGGTCGTATCCAAAAACGACTTGCCCTTGATTCCGCCGGGAAAGGGACAACAGTCGTTCTCGGGTTTGTTGGTTCGCTGCTGTACGGAATTCTGCTGGCGGTCTCCTTCACGAACCATTTCGAATCCATTGCGTCGTACTTGTTCCAAGGCATGCTCCTGCTTGCCATACTCCTGCCGGTTTACCGAGCGGAATGTGTGCTCGGGTTTGTTCTGGGTATGGCGTTTACGTTTGGTGCGGTGTTACCTACTGTCGCTGGTTCCATCATCGGAGCCGTGTCAGCGGTCATGCATCTCGCCATTCGCCCGGGTCTGGTACGCCTCTGGAATTCCTTGAAACGCAAGCTGTCGCGATCTGCATAACACGATGGCGGCTCGTCAGGCGGACGTACGCAATGCTCGAACATCGGGATGCTCGACTACCAGAGCGGGCGGTTCGGCGAGATCGGCTGAGTCGCAAGCCCGGAGTTGCGCGAGACCGTTGCGGTGAAGAACATGTTGCTCGACACGATTCCGGTGTAGTGCAGCGACAGGAACGACGAGGGAACCGTCATCGTCCCGGCGGCCGCTCCGTTCCGAATGGATGCGGCCAGATCGCTGCGGCTGCCGAGCAGCGCGTTCCAGTTCGCATCGATCTGCGGTGCCGGAACTCGAGTTTGATTGCGCTCGGCCATGCCGAAGAACCATAGACGATCGTTCACGATCGTCCCGCCGAACGTTGCACCATAACCGCGCAGGCCACCGCGCGACGTCGTCAGTCCGAGCGAGCCCGACATGCGGCTCGGTCCTTTGACCGAGAGCTCGAGGATGCCACCGGAGCCACGTCCGAACTCGTCTGACGATTGCGCAAACGACACTCCACTCGTGATCAGAATGAAAAGGAGCGCGAGGAGTGGGCGTCTGGTGATCATGACGGGCATTCTACCGCTATCACCGGAGGTGGTGACGCTCGATCGTCGTCGAGAGCGAATGCCCATTGATATCGAGGTAGACGTGCTGCTCCGTCACCGACAATGACATCGCGATGCGCCGCTCGATGCGCGCGGCGAGTTCGTTGATGAACATCCCTGCGAACGAGTAGATCGCGACGTCTTCGGCGCGATGAATCCGGTGCCCTTCGAGTTGGCCCATCAGGATTCGAGGTTCGCGGTGTGTGTAGACGGCGACGCGCGCAGCGAGTTTGCTTGCGCGATGCAGACGGTCGGCATCCGGCAGACCGATTTCAATCCACGCCGTCAGGCGGCCGGTCAGATCGCGCACGACGATTGCGGGCTCGTCGCCATCCGACAACCCGGCCGTCATCTCGATCCCGTCGGTGTATTCGAGGCAGTAGGCGAGGAGGCGCGTCGCCATGTACTCCATCGATTCGGAGGGATGCAACGCAACCCGAAGCGCGATCGCTTGATAAACGCCGCGGTCGACGTCATTGATTTCGACCGCGGCGTTATAGATGGTTGATGTGAGAGCCACGCGATTCTGAGAACAACGATGCGGCGCTACTTCACGGCACGATCATAAGGTTATCGGACAACGTCCGCGTCCCGAACTGCACTGAAATGCGAGCGGTGGTTGCGGCCGAAACATTCGTCGTGCATACGCGGACGCGGCAAAAGAAACCATTACGACTGTGAACACAAAGCAGGAACGAAGAGATCGGCTCAGTGAAAAACCTTTCTTTCTGGCCAGTAGTGGTGAGTGAAAATTCGCCTTCTTACGAAGAAGGCACAATGTGGTAGTCGAACTGGGAGGCAGACCACGACGCGACCCAGGTGCAATCGGGTGCCTGTGGAGTGCCCGTGCGCACCTCATCGACCGTTGCGGTGAAATGCGGCCAGCCCGGGTCGACCGTCGTCAACAGACTGGAGGAGCCGAACGGGTGAAGAGGATAAGTCCACTCCTTCGTTCCTTCGCTCGGTTGGCAACCAGGACCACAGGTGATCCTGATGCGGAATCTGGAGAGCTCCGGAGTTGAGGGAACGGTGCTCGTGATCAGTACTTTCGTCGGTCCATGGCTGCCGGTCGGCGGCCAGACATCCCACGTGATAGTCCTTGAGGGTCCTGTCGGCCGAACTATGGAAGAGATGCGTGTGCTTCCGTCGCCGATCACGCTGGGCAAGGCTCGCGGAAGGGGCGACGCCAGAGCGATGACATGGACAGAGAAGCTCGAATACTCGCCGGGGACACTCCAGTCGAAAGAGTTCGCGGCAGTCGTAGCGATGGAAGGGGCGTCCGCACACGGCCACGTGCGCAGCGCTGAAAATGTGTAGCGCAGGTGAGAGTCAGTCACCACGTTCGGTGGCGCCATGGGCAGCGAATTCGGATCTTTTGAATAGACCGTCGTCGCGAGGGACGAACCGCCCGCGATGTCCGTGAGCGTCAACTTCACCGAGTAAACGGGCCCGCCACGAATGGGTACAAGGAGTCCCCTTGCGCGTATCCAAACGCGGCAAACGACAAAGTTGCAACGGTGAGCACTAATGAAGAACGAAGAAATCGGCTCATGAAATACCTTTCTTTTTCGCCAGTAACGGCGAGTGAAAATTCGTGTTCATGAAAGTCACGAGACCTTGCAACTTCGTGCTGAAATCGGCGGCGGCTGCGGCACGGACATTTGCATCCGCGCCGGTCTTCACCACACGGAAGCTCGTCTTCAGGTCGGCAATCTGCTGTGGAAGCCCGGACACCATCTGGAGACCGACCATCAATAGATTGAGATTGCGATAATGGCTGACGAACGCCGGTGCCTGCGCGGCCACGGTGTTCAGAGTCGTCTCGATGGCGGGAGACGGGGAGGGTGGCGGAGTTGTAGTGGTAACGGTAGCGGCAGCGGTGGTGGTCGCGGCGGGTACTGCGCCATCGGGGACCGTGATCGAAGGTTGAAATGTCTGCGCCATCGCGCTCAATTGCTGCACCTGATCAGGAACGCTGAAGTCGATCGGTGTGAGTTGCGGGGCCGCGATCATTCCCTTCACAGAGAAGTTCATCGGGACGGTGTGGTAGCGGTAGATCATGCCGTGATTTCCGACCACATATCCGCGGTCGCGCCGCGGCAGACTGAATGCTCTGACGGCTGCAGGAAACTTGTAGTCCCGCGAGTTCCACCTGCCGCCGCCGTCGTTCGTGAAGCTCACGGTGGTCCTGTCGAAGCCCCAGCCGACTTCGGGATCGGCGAACGACATCTTCTGACCCGGTGAACCTGCGAGGCCCTGCCAGGTCGCGCCGGCATCCACGGTTTTGAAAAGCATTGCCGTGCCCCACTCCGGCTTCCCGGTCCGGATGTACCCGGTGTGCTCGTCGATGAAGAACGCGTCGAAAGTCTGTCCGGTGACAGGTGAGGTGGTGAGATTCCAGCTCTGGCCACCGTCGTCAGTACGCGCCACGAACACGAGATCGGGTGCGGTGCTGTCATGGCCTATCGCATATCCGATCTGCGGAGTCACAAACTGCAGGCGCTCGAATTCGCAACGCGAATCGCGCATCAGCCCTTTCACCTCCACTTGCGCGTGACACGCGTACGCCGGCGACCACGTGCGTCCGCCGTCGCGGGTAATGGAGATGGCACCACGATCAGCCATGACGCCGTCGTTGTCGGATGTGAACTGGTATTGGTGATGGTAATCGGCGGACCCTCGGATCATCCCCGCCGCGAGCCAGTGCGTCCCGTCGGTGGTGTGGAGCAGTCGCTGCTGCACGCCGCTGCTCTGGAGTGCCCACCCATGTGTGGCGTCGATGAAGCGGAGATCGTGAAAAGGTTTGTCGCTCGACTCTGGATCGCCGACCTGCACGTCCCAATGATCTCCACCATCGCTGGTGTGAAGAATGACGCCCCCGCCCAGGATGTTTTTCCCGCCGGTGACCCACCCTTCCTGGTCCGTCACGAAGAAGACGTCGCTCAGCTCCAGATCCGCGGGATAGTTAATTGGCTCCCAGATCGCCTTCATGCCCGGTTCGGATGCGGCGGCGATTTTTTTCTTTTCGGCGGCAGCCAGCGGTGCACAGGCAAGCAGTAGTAGAACAGCGATGAGTTTCTTCACGATGGTTCCTTTCAGTGTTGTAGCTGCGGGTCGCGCGGGAGGCGTGTGCAGGATGGAGTTCCGCCGCCGCTGAATGGGAAAGTCTGCGAGGCAGCATTGTTCGACGGCTTGACATCTTTGTCGCCGCGCTCGGGATAGACGACGGTGCTGATCTGGAAGGTGGTCATCTTCGCGTCGTTGAAAGGGTGACCCCCGACGATGGGCAACTTCGGATAGACGACCTGGAACGTGTAAGGCGTGTACGTTCTCCCGGTCGGGAATCCGGCGCCTTCCCGCCAGACTTCGCGACAAACCTCGCGATTGGCTGAGTCCACGACTTTGAACTGGAGGCTGTAGCCGGGACCGGCGCCGACACCGTAACCCGGACCGTTCGGGAACATGTCATTTCCCATGTACAGCAGGACTTTCTCCGTCCATCCGCCAACGGCGTTCGTGACGTTCTGCGTTTTGTACAAGCTGACGCGATAGTCGAACGGCGGCTGCCCAGGTTCCGGCGTGGCAGCCATTGCGGTTGACGCGAGTACCAGGAACAGCACTACACAATAAAGAGAGCGTCTTGTCATGATGTCGTCCTATCTGTTCTGCGCGAGGCGAAGCGGAGCGTGATTTTCATGGCGCAAGGTAGTAGTCGAACTTGTAAGCCGACCACGACGCCACCCAGTTACACGTTTGGACCTCGTCGATGTACGCGTATAACTGCGGCTGGCCGACGCTCACCATCGTCGACAGCGTGTAGGAGTTGTTCGCCCCCAGCGGCAGCGGCGAAGGGGTTTCGCCCGGCTGGCAACCCGGACCGCACGTAATCCTGAAGCGAAACGTAGTGTTCGGCGGAGGAAACGACACGGTGTACTGGATCCATACCTGCGTCGGTCCGTGGCTTCCCGCGGCGGGATTCACCGTCCACGTGCCGTTCAGACCAGGCCCCGTCGGTTGGACTTTGTATTGGACGCTTGCGATTCCGTCGCCGACCACGGCGGGCAAGGGCGACGTACTAGCCGACGGCACAGCGGTGACGTGGACTGAGAAGCTGGTGTAGTCGCCCGCGGGCACAGTCACGTTCACATTTCCGTTGAGAGTGTTCGTGGGAATGGTCTGGGTGTCCGCACACGGCCACGTACGC
>JALYZH010000201.1 GCA_030948945.1 Gemmatimonadota bacterium
GTGCGCCTCCAGGAACAGTGCGGAGGACCAGCATTTCGCTGACACCATCCAGTCGAAGGAACAATTGCGGCAGCAGGGTATCGAGGGCAGCGCGGCTCTCCTCTATGCTCCCGTCGGTAATCGCGTAGCGAGCGCCTTCCGGGGTGGGGACGCGGGCGAGCCTCAGCTCCCGCAGATCGCGGGATAAAGTTGCCTGGGTTACGTCCCACCCCCGCTGGAGAAGAAGCTTGCGGAGATCTTCCTGGCTGCTGACTACCCGCGACTCGACTATCTCGAGAATCGTGTCGTGCCGTTCGCGCTTGTTGGCCATCGACGGTGAGTTTAGCACTCCGATGCCCCGCGCGCGAGGCGGTGGCACGGATCATTGACGGCCGAGGCGTGTAATGTTATGCATTATTTATGCATAAAGTTCCGGTTGGGGTTCTTGGCGCCAGTGGCTATGCCGGGCGGGAACTGTGTGATTTGATCGCACGGCACCCCAAGCTCGAGCTCGCCTTTGCGTCAGCCAACGAACAGCGGGGACAGCGCTACCGAATCGGTGCATCTGAAATGACGTTTGTCGGAACCGAGGATGCACCGTTGGGAGACGCAGAGATCGTTTTCACCGCACTTCCCCACGGAACATCCGCGAAGTGGGTCGGGAACGCCCGGTCGACCGGAGCACGGGTCGTCGACCTTTCCTCGGATTTTCGTCCAGGAGCCGCGGAAAGCGCAACAAACGCTCCATACGGGCTTACGGAGTTGATGCGCGAGAAAATTCCTGGCGCCGACATCGTGGCAAATCCAGGCTGCTACCCGACAGCCATCCTGCTGGCAATCGCGCCACTACTGAAGGAAGGATGGGTGATGCCCGGAACGACCATAAACGTATCGGCGGCGAGCGGAGTGACCGGGGCGGGATATTCTCCGCGTCCGGATCTGCAATTCGCCGAGGTCGCCGAGGATTTTCGCGCCTACGCCGTGGGGAACCAGCACAGACATCTCGCGGAAATGCAGGCGGTTACCGAGCAGCTCGGTGGGCGGAACAACGACATTCTGTTTACTCCCCACCTTCTTCCCGTTTCACGCGGAATTCTGGCAACCATTACCGTGCTGGTGGAAGACCACGTTGAAGATCCGTCGCTACTATGGAAGGATTGCTATAGCGGAGAACCGTTCATCGAAATTGCGGATCAGCCACCCTCACTTCGCGACGTCGTAAGGCGGAACGTCGTACGCCTGAGCGTGACCAAAGCCGCGAACGTGCGCCAACCGACTCTGATCATCATTTCAGCGATCGACAATCTGATGAAAGGAGCGGCGGGGCAGGCACTGCAGAACGCGAACGTCCTCCTCGGACTGAGCGAGCAGGCGGGACTGCCCGCATGATGCGTGTCGTGAAGATAGGTGGACGCGCTCAAGCCGACCCGAATCTGTTCGCATTGCTCGCCAAAGTGTGGAACAGGTCGCCAAAGTCGCTCTGTATCGTGCATGGTGGCGGCGACGAAGTATCGGCCATGCAACGGGCGCTGGGTCGAGAAGCGTCATTCATCGGCGGTCGCCGAGTTACGTCGAAGGACGATCTCGACCTGCTGCGGATAGTGCTGTCGGGCGTGGTGAACAAAGGGCTGGTGAACGGCCTTGTGGCTGCCGGAGTCCCCGCAGTCGGTTTATCGGGTGAGGATGGTGCGCTCATCACCGCAGCGACTATTGATGCCGACACTCTCGGATTCGCGGGCCGGCCGACAGGCATTAACTCTCGACTTCTTCGTGCTCTCATGGACGCGGGGAATCTTCCAGTCATCTCGCCGGTTGCGTACGACGGCGAAAGCGCGGAAGGCGGTGCTCTCAATGTGAACGGCGACGATGCTGCAGCCGCCATTGCTGGGGCGCTCCAGGCGGATGAGCTCCTTCTGATTGCCGATGTCGAAGGAGTTCGAGACGGACAAAGCGGGGTAGTCCCTGTCCTGAGCCTGGAATCTGCGCGAGAGCTGGTTGACAACGGAACAGCCGTTGGGGGAATGGCGGCGAAACTCGAATCAGCCAGCGCCGCTCTACTCGCAGGAGTGGAGCGCGTAAGAATCTGTGATATCGCCGGTCTCACGGATGAAGGGCGAGGCACTTTCATAACTCAATCCCAGAGCGTAGTCATATGACCGCCATTACGATGCCAATCGAAGAAGAAATCCTCGCAAGCGCCGCTCCCACGCAGACCTCGCTCCTCGGTACTTACAAGCGCGCTCCGATGGAGTTCGTGAGAGGAGAAGGTGTGGAGCTCGTCGACGCCGATGGAAAGCGGTACCTGGATTTCGCGAGCGGAATTGGTGTAAACGCCCTCGGCTATGGCGATGTCGGTACGGCCCGGGTCATCAGCGAGGCCTTGAGCAGTGGGTTGATTCACACATCGAATCTTTATCGGACCTCTGCGGGGGAGCAGCTCGCCGAAAAACTGGTCGAGTCTTCATTCGCGTCAAAGATCTTTTTCTGCAACTCCGGCGCGGAGGCGAACGAAGGCGCCTTCAAGTTTGCGAGACGGTGGGCCCGAAAGATTGGAAGCGATGCCAAGGTCGAAATCATCGCACTGCGCGGGAGCTTTCACGGCAGACTATTCGCGTCACTTGCAGCGACGGATCGACCCTCGTATCGGGCGCCGTTCCGTCCTCTGGCCGGAGCTGTCTCCATTTGCGAACGCGACCTGACCGACCTCGAAACGGCGCTCGACGAGGAAACAGTCGCAGCCCTCATCCTGGAGCCCGTGCAGGGCGAAGGGGGAGTGCGGGTCCTCGATACGGATTTCCTGGAGAAGCTGAGGACAATCACAACCAAGCGAGAGATCGCACTCATATTCGATGAGATCCAGTGCGGACTCGGCCGGACCGGTCATCTCTTCGCATACGAGAGAAGCGGCGTCGTTCCCGACATGCTCACGGTCGCCAAGCCTCTAGCGGGGGGACTCCCCATGGGCGCCGTGCTCGTGACCGAGGAAATCGCCGAGGCGATCCAGCCGGGGGATCATGGGACCACCTTTGGGGGCGGCCCTTTCGTATCGGCGGTTGCACTGCACGTGTTCGAGCGGCTCGCGGATCCGTCGCTGCTTCAGTCCGTTCGTGAGAATGGTGCGTGGCTGGGAGAACAGCTCGACGCGATTGCTCGCCGTTCGGGAAAGGTGCGTGCGGTACGCGGAATCGGCTTCATCTGGGGACTCGATGTCGTGGAACCCGCCGGCGACATCGTCAAGCGCGGATGGGACGAAGGCTTGCTAGTGTTGACCGCGGGCGAGTACACGCTCCGCCTCCTTCCTCCGCTGACAATGGATCGGAGCGATCTCGGGCGCGGACTTTCCATCATCGAGAGGATCATCGCGTAATAGCGCGGTCACATTCGCCAATTCCAAATACTCCGGTTAACATACCGGAGACTTTTTCGAAGAGACGTGTGTCATCGACGAGGCGCTCCCCCAGTCGACTCATCGCGGTTTTTGTCGCCGCAGCTGCCTGTGCGCCAGCGCCAGTCAACACTGGAGCACTGGCCACAGCGGCGGCAGCGGCCGACACCGTCGAAGCGCGGCGACTGTTCGAAGAGAACATTGACGCGATACACAAACGTGACCGCGCGCGGTATCTCGCCACGTATCTTCAGACGAGTACTCTAGGACGCAACGGACCCGCGGGACTCGAGCTCGGGTATGAGGGTTGGAGCGCGCGACGCG
>JALYZH010000235.1 GCA_030948945.1 Gemmatimonadota bacterium
GAAGAGATGCGGAACGACGGGTACCTTTGGAACTCGGGTATCTTCGTTTGGCGCGTCGGTGATTTTCTGGACGAAGTGGACCAGCACACACCCGAGCTCGCTGCTGCTTTGCGTCACGGCAGAAGCGGCGATGCCTCACAGTTCTTCGCGAGCGTCATCATGCCAGTCTCGGTGGACGTCGGCATCCTCGAGCGCAGCGGCAAAGTCATGGTCGTACCCGGCGATTTCGGCTGGGATGATGTCGGGACGTGGGCGGCGCTCAGCCGGGTGCGGAGCAAGGACGAGTTCGGCAACGTTACGACAGGAGACGCCCACCTTCTCGATTGTGCCGACAACGTCGTTCATGCCGATTCAGGGCAGGTCGTCATGTACGGCGTGAACGACTTGGTCGTCGTCACGAAGAGCGGGCTGACCATGGTGACCACGACCGATAGGGCCTCAGATTTGAAGCGATTGATCGAGTCTCTTTCCGCTGTTGAGCTGGAGGGGTGATGAGCGCACTCTACTTCTACGATGATATGCGGGCGCGGCAATTCGAGCCATTCGCCCTCACGCGCCCTGTGTCCGAGCTGCGCGCGGGCACATCGCTCATCCGCAAGCGGTGGGAGCGCGCGACATCCTTCTCCAGCGCGGGATTCATCAGCTCGCCGCATCTCGTAAACTTCGAGGAAGGGACGGCACCACCCGCCGTGGGGCCCAAGTCGGAAATTCCCGCGGGCTCCGTCATCGTGAATTCCCGCTGCGTGATTCCGCTCGACGTAAAGCTGGACCGCTTCGACGTGCTTATGTGCGAAGGAATGGCGGCCGCGGTGCGGCTGGCGAGGGCGATGCCTGTCTCACAGTTCGCTGACGGATCCATCGACCTTGGCTCGATCCAGACGAGTCTTGGCGGGAAGAAGCTCAAAGGACGGTGGATGAATGAGGTGTGGGACTTCGTCGGGTCGCTGACCGAGCAGCTGGCGGAAGATATTCCGCACCGAGCCGGCTCACTCCAGTTGCGTACTCCACTCGATACCACTGTCGTCGGAAAGGAAAAGGTCTTCATCGAAGACGGCGCGGACATCGGTCCTCAGGTGGTGCTCGATGTTTCGACAGGTCCGATCTTGATTCGCAAAGGCGCGGTGATCGCACCGTTCACTCACCTCATCGGTCCTATTGCGATTGGACGCGACTCTCAGATACTCGGGGATCGGGTGGCAAGCTCGTCCATTGGCGATTACTGCAAGATTCGCGGAGAGTTCAGCAACACAATCGTCCTTGGTCACAGCAACAAGGGGCACGCTGGTTTCGTTGGACACTCTTACCTCGGCCGCTGGGTCAACCTCGGCGCGATGACTACGACCAGCAACCTGAAGAACACTTACGGAGCCGTTCAGCTATGGACTCCCAGTGGGATGAAGGACACCGGATTGCAGTTCCTGGGGACATTCTTTGGTGATCACGCCAAGACCGGAATCGGAATACCGCTGACCACCGGCACGGTGATCGGCGCAGGGGCAAATGTGTTCGGCACGAACATGCCACCCAGAGTCGTTCCGCCTTTCGCGTGGGGAGACGAGGAGCCTTACGATACGTACGACGTCACTAGATTTCTCGTGGTGGCGGAGCGCGTGATGTCGCGCCGCGATGTAAAGCTGAGCGACAAGTCGCGAAAGCAGCTAGGCGAAGCGCACAAGAGGCGGTGGAGCACGTGATGAATCTGTGGGTCCTTGGAAGTGGAAGTAGTGGTAATGCCGTTCTCGTGCAGACGGAGCGGTCGTGCATCCTGATCGACGCCGGATTTGCGCCGAGGGTGCTGAAGCAGCGGCTCGCGGTGGCTGGCGTCGCCCCCGAGTCCATCGAGGCCGTCGTCGTCACGCACGAGCATACCGATCACATGAAGGGCGTCGCCGCCGCCGCGAAAAAGTGGGGCTGGACGATTGTATCGACTGCGGGAACGCGCATGATGTGCCCCACCTGGGCGGGACTTCGCGCGATTCTCACTCCTCGAAAGAGCAGCGTGGTGGTTGGGGATTTCCACCTCGAGACCGTTCCTGTGTCCCACGACGCCAACGAGCCGATTGCGGTGATAGTGACATCGATCGGCGACGGCGCGCGTGCCGGAATTGTTTACGATCTCGGCCACGTCACCGAGAGTGTGTCTCGCGCGCTCGACAAGCTCGACGTTCTCGTGATCGAAGCGAATCACGACGAAGCGATGCTTCGCGCTGGGCCGTATCCACCTTCGCTGCAGCGCCGAATCAGCGGAAATTTCGGACATCTCAGCAATCGCCTCGCCGCGCGGACCGCGAGCCAAAGCGTACATTCGGGGCTCAACAACATTGTCCTCGCTCACCTGAGCGAGAAATGCAACAATCCGCGCACTGCGCTGAGTACGGTGGGTGATGCGCTGCGCCGGGCGCGATTCAAGGGCCGGCTGACCGCCTCGTCTCAAGACAGAGTGGTGGGCCCGTTCTGGACCGGAACCTCACCCTCTTCGATCGACGTGCCAGTTCAGCTCGCTCTGGGGATCTAGCTCAGGGCTTACGTCGAGTGTTGCCCGCGTAGAGCGCGAAGAGCAGCGCCGCGACAACGAGAATCCCAATAATCCAGACGAAGTTCATCGGCATCGACCTACCGCCCGTCGACGTCGCGGTCGCCCTTGATCTTGCGCTCCGCCCTTCCCTCGCCCGGGTGCGCCTGCGCCTCGTGGAAGCGCTCACCCTTGAGGCGGATCGCGTCGACGAATTTTTCGTATTCAGTGTCGGACAACTCGTCGGCGATGGCCGGCACCAGGCCCTTAACCAGCGTGATGCGCTCCGCCAGGGTAAGCTCGTTCACCGCCGTTACGAGCTTCCGCAGCCGCGGGTGGTTCATCCACTCGGTTTCCTTGCTCGTTGTCATTCTCTCTCCGTGAGCGGCGAGTGCGTCGCCAGCTTTAATCTACCGCGAATCGCGCCGAAGCCGCGTGCGTTGGATTTCCGCCCATTGAGCGAGCACCGACGCGAGGGATTGCTCGAGGTCACTCGCCGCCGCTACTAGCTGGGCGGTCGGGTCCATGTCTGCGCCTTCCACCGCGTCCAGAATCGCAGCAAGCTCTCCATTCAACCGCACGAGACTTTCAGCAGTGCCAGTGCGCGGACCTGATTCGATCGTCCCCAATATCGTGTCGAGGGCGACGAGCGAATCGGCGACTTCGCCCGTCTTTGCGCCTTCGCGCTGGGTTTTCAGCAGTCCACGCT
>JALYZH010000259.1 GCA_030948945.1 Gemmatimonadota bacterium
TCAGTCGCGGCGAGCCGTTTTACAACTTTCAGGGACTCAGGCAATACAAGGAAAAGTTCGATCCGATCTGGGAGCCGCGCTATCTGGCATCACCGGGAGGTCTGGTACTGCCCAGAATTCTTACGAACGTCGCATCGCTGATCTCCGGGGGATTGGCGGGAGTGGTGTCCAGGTGAAATTGAAATCCCTGACGCTCAGTGCGCTGATAGTGCTCTCGTCAGTACGCTGCTCACCCGCGCATTCGGCCTACGTTCCGCGCGATCCTGACCTGCTCCGGCAGCCACTGTATTTCTATCCCAGCAAAGGGCCGACGAGGCATCCGAGGGCCGGCGTCTTTTTTCTCGGCAACGACCTTGGCTTCTGGGAACCGCATCAGAAGCTCGCCGAACGCCTCGCCGCGAGTGGATATGCAGTTGTCGGATTCGACGTGAAGAAGTTTCTCGATACGCTCCCTGATTCGTCTCTTCTCCGTGACAGCATCCTCGCGCACGAGCTCCCGAGCCTGATCGCGCGGTCGATGCACGAGCTGGGGGCCGACTCCGTCCCGATCATTATCGGTGGCCACTCGTTCGGCGGAGATCTCGCCCTTTGGGCCGAGGCCAACACGCCACTGCCGGGGGTCATCGGAGTGCTGGTGCTCGGCCCGACAAAACGGGACCACCCGACGGTTACGCTCAATGACAAGATGAACATTGGAGAGCCGACGGAGCCGGGCAGCTTTTCCGTGACAGACCAGATCCGGAATACTCCGCTGAACGTGCACATCGCCCTGCTCCGTGGCGCGAGTGACAAGGAACGCAAATCCGACCTTGACTTCATCGCCGCCGGCGGCTCGCGCCTGAGCTACACGGTGATCCCGTTCGCCTCACACTCTCTCAAGTCACTGATTATCGCCGGTCCGATGATCGAGCGTGCGCTAGACCGCCTCGTGGTGAGCCAGTAGGTGGGAATCAGCTTCGGCTGAAATCTCTCTCAGCTCTTTCCCGCTCATCGTGCGCACCACTGTAAGAATCGCGGCCAGCAGAGGCACCGCGACCAGCAGGCCGAGGAAGCCGAACAAGACCGACATCAGCGCCTGGATTCCGAGCGTCATCGCCGGCGGGAGGTCCACTCCCCGTTTCATGAGGAGCGGGACGAGCACGTGATTCTCCACAAACTGGATCACGACGTAACCGATAGCGACGACCAGCGCCTTGTGCGGTGAGTCGATGAACGCCATCGCGATCGCCGGAATTGCCGCGAAGACGGAACCGACGATGGGGATGAACTTGGATACTCCAGCCAGGATGCCGAGCGGGAGCGCTGCCTTGACATGGATCACCAGGAGAAAGACCGTCGTCACGGCGCCAATCACAACCATCGCGATCAGCTGAGTCACGAGCCAGCGGCGAAGCGTGGTAGCGAGCCGCGTCAGAGTGAGCGCGGCTCGATCCCGCTCGCGAGCGGGGACGAGCTGGAGAATTCCGCCATGGTAGAGTGCCGGATCAACCCCGACGTACGCGGCGATGAACAGCACGAGCAGAAATGCGCCGCTTATGGCGAACGTCGACGTCAGAACGCGAAGGAACGAGTGTTGAGCGCCGCTGAATTGCCTGGTTATCTCGCGTCGCAGGTCTCCACCTACGGCGACGGTGTCGGCCCGGGTAGTCGACACTCGACCGGGAGTGCCTGGCGCCGCTGAGACGGGTGTGCTGTCTCTGCGGATCGCAACAGAATCGACGCTCGATTCGTTGAACAGAATGCCGAGCACGCCGCCGGCTCGATGTCCCAGCCACCCGTCGATCTTGTCCATGGCCTCCGGCAGCCGCTGTTGGAGCTCCTGCGATTGGGCGCGGAGAATCGGCGCCATGCCCACCGCGCCCCCGATGAGCAGTCCCAGAAAGACCGTGAGGACGATCGTGACTCCAATCCCGCGCGGAATCTTTCGCGCCTCGAACCAGTCCGCCGCCTGGGCAATCGGGAGCCCGAACATGACGCCGAGGAAGAACAGGAACACCACCGGATGCGCGACCCAAAGCAGTCGTACGGCGACGTAGAACCCGAAGATGATGGCGAGAATGCGGACGACATCTCGCGTGGGCAGAGTTACGGGCTGGCGCGCTTGCATACCTTGATGCTAAGCCAGACTTGTGCCCGGCGCGAGTTCGCCCCATGACTTGACCAGCGAATTTCCGGCGCTAGGTTGAAGCAACATGGTACACGCGCGCCGAGTTCTTATGTGTTATCGCGGACCTCGCAGCAACGGAGAGACGCTGAGCATTTCGTGCGCATTCCAAACGATCTTGCACAGATAGAGCGAAAGCTCTCGCAGGCCAGAAGCCGCGTCTCTCTTCAGAGACGCGGTTTTTTCTTTTTTTCAGCGATGTCGCGGAGACACTTCATGCCGGCAACACCCGACGGACCCATTGCGATCTACTACGAGCATCCGGACTGGTTCAGGCCGCTGTTCGCCGAGCTGGATCGACGGGGAACACCGTACGTGCGAATCGATGCGGCGGCGCACACGTACGATCCTTCAGAAACCGAGTCGCCGTATTCCCTCGTCTTCAATCGCGCGAGCCCCTCGGCTTACCTGCGCGGACACCAGCAGGTAACGTTTCACACCCTGAGCTGGCTGCGTCACCTCGAGCGGATCAGAGTCCCGCTCGTGAACGGTCCGGCCGCCTATCAGATGGAGATCTCGAAGGCACTCCAGCTCGAGGTGCTCGAACAGCTCCGCCTTCCCTATCCGCGGGCTCGAGTGATCAACAACGGCGCTCTCGCTCCCGAGGCGGCGCGCGACCTCCGGTTCCCGGTCGTCGTGAAGGCGAACATTGGAGGGAGCGGCGCGGGCATTACGCGGTTCGACAACGCCGAGTCGCTCGCTTCCGCCGCAAGTGTCGGGCTGATCGATCTCGGCGTGGATCGCGTCGCGCTCGTCCAGGAGCTCGCGCCGCTGCGCGACTCGCACATCACGCGGGTGGAAGTGCTCGATGGAAAGTTTCTCTACGCAATCAACGTTTATCCGGCGGAGGATTCGTTCAACCTGTGTCCCGCCGACGTCTGCCAGACCACGGATGGACAACAGCTCTCGCGAGGCGCGTGTGCGGTTGATGCGCCGAAGAACGGAATGCGCGTCGAGCAGTACACACCGCCCCGGGACATCGTCCGCCAGGTGGAGCAGATCGCGCAACACGTCGAGCTCGACGTCGGTGGAATCGAATACCTCGTCGACGACCGCGACGGAGAGCACTACTTCTACGACATCAACGCGCTTTCCAACTTCGTGGCGGATCCAAGGAACGTGGTCGGGTTCGATCCATTCGAGCGCCTCGTCGACTATCTGGTGGAGAGAACGAGGGTTCTCTCTCCGGCAGGGTTCGCCCCATGAGGTACGGCTACTGGCTTCCGGTGTTCGGCGGGTGGCTGCGCAACGTCCCCGATGAAGGAATGAGCGCTACGTGGGACTACGTGAAGCGGCTCGCCCAGAGGAGTGAACAGATCGGGTACGACATCACGCTCATCGCCGAGCTGTTCATGAACGACATCAAGGGAATCGACGGTGATTCGCTCGAGGCGTGGTCGACGGCGGCGGCGCTGGCAGCCGTCACCGAGCGGTTGGAGC
>JALYZH010000289.1 GCA_030948945.1 Gemmatimonadota bacterium
TGCCCGGCAATTTTGCGATGACGTCATAGAGCGTCTTGAGGCTCCAGTCAGATTTCACGCGTAAATGCACTTTCGCGGGACCGGGCCCAAAGCGGTAAGTGATCGGCAATCCACCACGCCACGAGGACGGAACGATCTGACCGCCGAGGGCAACGAGAAGTGGCTGGGCATCACCGTAGGAAATCGGCAATACGGGGATCTTCGTGATCGTCGGCGCCTGAGCGATAGTGAGACGCTTCGCGTCCTTCGTTGCGCCGACGCCGGGAGTGAGAGGATCTCCCGGGTAAACGGGCATGTCAGCGACCGAGCCCCGCTGCACTCCCTGTGCTGGACGCATTGGGCCAACAGGAAAAACATCTCCGCCCGAGTAACCATCGTCTCTCGGATCGGAGTAAATGAGGCATCCAATCGCGCCATGCTCCGCGGCGACTTTCGGCTTAATGCCGCGCCATGATCCGCCGTATTTCGCGATCACGATAGCTCCCTTCACGCTCACTCCTCGCTGCTCGAGCTCATCGTAGTCAACGGGCACTCCGTAGTTCACGAAAACCAGCGGACCGGTGACATCGCCGTCCACGGAGTAGGCGTTGTACGAAGGGAGCTGTTCTTTCTGCTGATCGGATGTGGGGTCGATCGAAAGCGCTGTCTCCTGAAGCGAGGCTTTGAAGCTCACGGGAGAGATCATCTGCACGATCCGCTCGACGGGAGTCGGAAAGAGCACATCGAAGTTCTCGATGTGTGCGTCCCATCCATATGACTTGAACTGACCGAGAATCCATTCAGCGTTATCCCGGTCGTAGGCCGAGCCTACGTGATGCGGGCGGGCGCTCAGGCGACGCATTGCTTCCCTCATTCTCGCCGGCTCGGGCATCGCCTTGAATCGCGCTTCCAGATCGCGCTGAGCCTGTACTGACTGTGGAAAAAAACCGCGTGGGGGGCTATCAGCGGGTGCGGGCGTCAGGGCCAGCCCGGTTGCGCACAGCAAGAGTGACGAGAGGAGTCTACGCATTAACGAATTCTCCGTGACATGCTAGAAGGATCGAAGCGATACCACGCCTCGAATGGTCGTGGAAGTCCGATGGAAAGTGCCACGGCGACCTTGCTCGCCGGTTTTCGTCCAGGTCAGCTGACGGCCTTACGTTTTTTCTTCGCGGGTTCTTCCGATTCGAGCGGAACCCAGCGCTCGGCCCAGGCCCCGAGCTCGCGTAAGGAGGCTTGCAGAGTTCTGCCCTTCTCGGTGAGCTCGTATTCGACGCGCACGGGACTGTCGGGAACCACCCTTCGAGTCAAGAGCTCCTCAGACTCCAGCGACCGGAGTCTCTCCGACAGCATTCGGTCGGTGATGTCTGGAATCGCGGCTTTGATGAGCGCGTATCGCGTGCTTCCCTGGAGGAGGGTCTGGATGATCGCGCCAGTCCAGCGTCCGCCAATAAGCTCGACGGCTCGATGAAATCGAGAGCAAACCGTGTGGGGTGAATCGTT
Source organism: Gemmatimonadota bacterium (assembly GCA_030948945.1). Next base: position 1,483 of record JALYZH010000289.1, read on the forward strand.
TCTGGGCATCGCTAAAATCTGGGGAATAAGCCGCTTGACACACGCTTCTTACTAAAGTATACTAGCATATTAATAGTAAGTCCAGTCCCAATTGCTGGTGGCAGTGATTGGTTGGCAGACACTTCAGACAAAGAACGCCGAGGAATCAAATGACCGCATCCGCAACAGTGGCTCCGACAGCAGGAGCCAGAACCGCATGGAAGCTCGATCCCACCCACACTCTGGTCGAGTTTTCGGCAAAGCATCTGATGATTACGACCGTAAAAGGCAGGATTACGGATGTTACAGGAACTATCTACACCGACGAAAAGGATCCAAGGAAATCCTCCGTCGAGGCGGCGCTCAAGGCAGCCAGTCTCGACACGCGGACGGATCAGCGCGATCAGCATCTTCGCTCAGCTGATTTCCTCAATGCGGAGGTATACCCGGAGATCACATTCCGCAGCACTCGCATCGAGGGCGACAAGGAAAACTTCAAGCTCACGGGTGATTTGACGATTCGAGACGTGACCAAGCCTATAACGCTCGACATCGCCTTCGAGGGCAAGCAGAAGGATCCATGGGGTGGGGAGCGTGTCGGCTTCAGTGGCACCGGAAAGATCGACCGCCGCGAGTTCGGGCTTACCTGGAACCAGGCGCTGGAGACCGGTGGTGTAGTGGTGGGCAACGAGATCAAAATCAGCCTCGAGGTTGAGGCGGTCAAGGTCGTCTGACCTTCGGCATTATATAAGAAGCTAACAAAGCGGGTGCGTCGGTGCGCACCCGCTTTGTACATGCTGCCCCACGAGCTCGAAGGCGCTAGCTTAGGTTTGTGAGATTCCTCGAAACTTTCCTCCCTCAGGGCGTGGCTTTGATCGCGGTGGGTGGCCTGTGGGCGGCATCGCCTTTGATTAAACAAGTATCTAACTACACCAGCTCTTTGGACGTAATCGTGATAGCGCACCAGGACGATTGGCAGGTGTTCATGGGCGATGTGATATCCCAGAGGCTTCGCTCCGCCAAGCGCGCGACGTTCGTGTATCTGACCGCCGGGGATGATGGGCGTGATTCGGTCTATTGGCGGACGCGGGAGCGCGCAGCTCTGCAATCGGTTCGCGTGGCGGATGGGATCCCCGCTCCTGACTCGGTCAGCTGCTCAACGGTCCAAGTCCGGGCTCACCCCGTAAAGAGATGCAGGGTCGGGAATATCGATTCCTATTTCTTCCGGCTCCCCGATGGGAATCGAAACGGGAAAGGGTTTGCGCGATACGGATATCAGAGCGTCCGAAAACTGCGGGCGAGCCCCAACTCCGAGATCAGGTCGATCGATGGGAGCACTACGTACCATGGGTGGACCGATCTGGAGGAGACAGTCCGCGCGCTCGTCGAGCGCGATTCCGGCGCAGTCACCGTGCATACCACCGATCCCAATATTGCGCGCAATCCTCACGATCATTTCGACCATAGGATGGCAGGTCTCCTGATCGCGGACTTACGCAAGCAGAAGGATTTCGTGGCCCTGTACTACGTTGGTTATGCGTTAGTCACACGTGCGGCGAATCGTTCCAGCGATCAGACACGAGCGAAGACCGCTCTCTTCCTCGCCTACGACCGGGAAATGATGGCCGCCAACAAGAAATGGAGCGCCTACCAGGAGCACCGGGCATTCTACGCGGAGTGCATGCAGCGCACTTACTACACTCGACGTTGAGCTCATAAGCGCACATGCGCTCGCCCGTTCCGGGTATACGCTGACGGCCCGAATCGCGGCGCTTGCCAAACTTTTCTCGCGTGCTAGGCGTCCGGATCCTACTTTAGCTGCTCTTCACCGTTCTGGGAGTGCTAATGCGTCGCGCTCTGGTCATCATTCTCTGTGCTTTGCCGCATCAGGCGGAAGCTCAGTGTAGAGTCAGCCCAAGCAGCAATGAAGGAAGACTCCTGGCGTTCTACACGGCCCCGATCGTGTTTTCGATGGCCACTGCGCCCGAGGTCATGAGACCGGCCAGCATCCGGATCGGCGCGGAAGCGGGGTACATACCGAAACCGAACTCCGCTCTCGAGCGCACCGGCGCATGCTTTACGCAGAAGAGCGAGCACACTTCCCTCTCGCCAGTCTTCGGGAGGCCGAGAATAACAGTGGGAGGTCCTTTTGGCTTTGCACTCGAAGCAGCTTACCTCCCTCCAGTGACGATCGCCAAGGCAACGCCGAATCTTTTCAGCTTTGCGGTGTCTCAAGCACATCATTTCGCGGGTGGCCCAGTCTCGGCGGGAACCACGTTGATGCTGCGCGTCCACGGCACGTTCGGAAACGTGAAAGGCGCGATCACCTGTCCGAGATCGTCTCTCCAGCAATCGACTCCTTCAAGTCCCTGCTACGGAACGGCTCCGTCGAAGGACACTTTCCATCCGGACATGCTCGGGGGTGAAGTCGCAGCCGGATTCGCCCCGGGTGCAGGCGGCATCTCGTTTTACGGCGGTGTTGGCGCGAACAGAATCAATCCGCGTTTCCAGGTCGGATTCACCGATGCAAACGGCACCGTCGACAATACGCAGGTGGTACTCGCATCGCCTCTAGTTCGCGCGACGATTTTTGGGGGCGTGACCGCAATCGTTCGCGAGATATTCGATGTTGGCGCGCAGATCTATTCGGTGCCCTCTGACGCGAACCTCTTCCGGCTGATGGGTGGCCTTCGCTTCCGCTAGCGAATGAGCCCGCTAATCCGGCTCAAACATTTTTCCGAACGTGTCAGGATCCGTGGGGAGAGTGAATGACCTGACGCCATAGCGCTCCGCGGCGGCGCGCACTTCGGTTTGCATCCTGAAAGGACTGTAGAGGATGGGGATCGCGACTGCACGTCGGATGGCCTCGATGAGCTCCTCGGTGCACTCCGGGTGGTCGCAGTCGATAATCACGGCAGCGGGACGTGCCCGGCCGATCGCGTCGTCGATATTCTCGAACTTATCGACGAACGTAGGCTGCCAGCCTCGGAGATCCACCATTAAGCCCAACAGCGCAGCGACTAGGTCTTCGCGGGCAAGAATCAGAACAGTACGCACTACGGTCGGTCAAAGGAGAGTCGCGACTACCCGGCAACTTGCGGACCGGAGGGTGGATTCTCTAGCGCGTAGCTGGTAACCCCTAGATATTCTAGGAACAAATGTCCACACCCTACGCGTCTAGTCGGAGGGTGAAGAAAAACTATTGCTCCGGCGCCAGTGAGCTCACTTTCGGAAAACACAATGAAGGAGTTGCGGACGGCGCTGATGGAGCAGTTCAAGCGACCGGAGGCTCCGACGAAGGAACTCGCGGCCCTTCTCCGCAAAGTCGCGCGCGAGGCTCATGATCAGGGCATCAAGCCCGAAGAGCTCATAGTTATCTTCAAGCGGCTGTGGAACTCGCTCGCCGAATCCTTGCGTCCACAGAATGCCGATCAATACGAGCGTGTCCGTCAGCGCCTGGTGACGCTCTGTATTCAGGCCTACTACGCCGAATAGGGAACGGGGATAATTTGCGGGCGGGCTCCACTTGAGAGCGGCACATCTTTGGCGTTGAGTAGGTGACGTGGCAACAGCAATCCCGCCCAAAAGTCCTGCAACAATTCTGAGTCGTCTATTC
>JALYZH010000300.1 GCA_030948945.1 Gemmatimonadota bacterium
GGTCCCGGGTTCTACGCCAACCGTATTCTCTCGCCGTACATCAACGAAGCCGGGATTCTTCTCGATCAGGGAGTCGCGGTAGACATCATCGACAAGGCGCTCGTCGATTTCGGATTTCCCGTTGGACCGATCACGCTGATCGACGAGGTCGGGCTCGATGTTGCGACGAAGGCGAGTAAGATCATGGCCGAAGCGTATCCCGACAGAATGCAGCCGGCGAGATCGATTCAGGCGGTAGTCGCGGCCGGCCGTTACGGGCGCAAATCGAAGAAGGGATTCTACACCTACGACAAGGAAGGCAAGAAGAGCGACGTGGATCCGTCGGTGTACGGCATCTTCCTCGCTCCGGGGAGCATTCCCCTCACGCCGACGATTGCTCCTGCCTCGCCAGATGTGCCCTCCCGGCCAGAAATGCCTGCCGTGCAGGTTCAGCAGCGTACAGTGCTCGCGATGTTGAACGAAGCTGCACGCTGCCTGAGTGATGGGATCATCCGCTCGGCCCGCGACGGCGATGTCGGTGCCGTATTCGGAATTGGGTTTCCTCCGTTCCGTGGCGGACCGTTCCGCTATATGGACGCTCTCGGCATAAAGATCGTTGTCCAGCGGTTAGAGGATCTCAACGCGCGGTTCCCGGGGAGATTCGAGCCGGCCGAGATGCTGCTCGAAATGGCGCGCCGCAATCAGGCGTTCTATTCAGACGACCGCGTGTGAATTGTAGGAAGCTTCCCTGATGCGCAGATTCACCGCGGCAGTCGCACTGACAATCGGAATCTCGGCGTGCGGAGGGCCGGTACCCGCACCGTTGAGTCCGGTTTCGTATCCGCGCACCCGCCCCGAGCTCACCAACTATAGGGAAACCTCGCGCTATAGCGACGTGCGTAGCTTCCTCGACTCGCTGCGGAAGTTGCGGGCGCCGCTGGTGTTCGGCTCAATTGGAAAGAGCAACGAGGGGCGGGACATACCATTCGTGATCGCTTCGCGCCCACTCGTCTCCACGCCTTCGGAAGCGAAGATGCTCGGCCGCCCGATCGTTTACGTGCAGGCGAACATCCATGCCGGAGAAGTCGAAGGAAAGGATGCGCTGCTGTCGCTTTTGCGCGATCTCGCCCTTTCCAGCAAGGCGAACGCGCTTGATTCGATCGTCCTGATCGCGGTGCCAATCTATAACGCCGACGGCAACGAGCGTTTCGCGCCGCAGTCAGTCAATCGCGCCGAGCAGAACGGGCCGGAGATGGTCGGAACTCGCACCAACGCCCAGAATCTCGACCTCAATCGGGATTACGTGAAAGCCGAAGCACCCGAGACACGCGCATCGCTGGCGATGTTCAACGCCTGGGATCCTGACGTCTTCGTCGATCTTCACACCACCGACGGAAGCTTTCATGGCTACGCGCTCACCTATTCACCTTCACTCAGTCCAGCCGCTGTCTTCGGCGGTGTATATGCGCGCGATTCGCTTCTGCCGTTGCTTCGAAGCCGGATGCGCACCCGAAACGGCTTCGAAGTATTCGATTACGGAAATTTCGTCAGCGACGGACGCGGGCTTGTCGCGGACACGACGGTGCCGGAAGGATGGGCGACGTACGACGCGCGCCCCCGCTTCGGAACCAACTACTATGGAATACGCGGGCGCATCGCGATCCTGAGCGAAGCATACTCGCACGATACGCTCGAGCGACGGATCGCTTCCACCGCCGCTTTTGTGAGGGAGATTCTTTCGCTCGTCGCCGAGAAGGGCGCGGCTATCAAATCACTCACCGCGCGTGCGGACAGCCAGCCGTTGGCGTGGGGCCGGTCGCCTGACTCCCTCCAAATGGTGGCTGTGCGATCGGAGCTGATTGCGAGCCCCCGGTCACTCGATGTGATCAAGGAAGATCTGGAAAAAACCGGCGACTCGTCTTTCACGCAGCCCGGAGTTCCACGCGGCGAGCGCAGAACCGGGAGGTACAAAACGCTCAGCTTGCCCGTCTACGACAGATTCACATCGACGCTCGACCGCGTGCCACCGGCGGCATATGTCATCGCACCCGAAGACACCATAGTCGTAAGCTTGCTGCGACTGCACGGTGTGCACGTAGACAGATCCGATTCTGCCTGGACCGCGCGCGGTGAAACTTTCGTCATCGATTCGATCAACACCAATTCCCGGCCCTTTCAAGGTCACCGTGAGGTGCGCCTCAAAGGCCGTTGGGAGCGGGGATTGCAGTCACTTCCCGCCAAGTCTTTCATCGTCCCAACGGCCCAGCCGCGAGGAGCTTTGGTCGTGTACCTGCTGGAGCCGGAGAGTGACGACGGGCTCACGACATGGAACTTCTTCGACAGTCACATACAGAAGGGTGGAAAGTATCCGGTTAAACACATCTTCGACCTTTCCGGCCGCGGCCGCCGAGGCGCGGCAGCCGGTCGCTCCTCTGAGTCAACCCCACAGCCACTCCAGAACTAATGCTCCGTAGCGCACTGCTCTACCTGTCCGGCCAGCAGCAGATATTCCGGTTCGTACGCAACAACAGGCTCGCAAAAAGTCTCGCTAATCGGTTTGTGGCCGGCGAGACGCTCGAGAGCGCGCTAGCAGCGGTAAGTCGCCTCAATGCGCGGCGCATCACCGCATCTCTCGATCTGTTGGGAGAGAGCGTCCACAATGAGGCTGAAGCTCGCGCAGCCGGACAGGCTTACGTGAATATGCTCGACCGGATCTATGAGAGAAAAGCCGACGCCAACGTTTCGGTCAAGCTCACCGCGATGGGACTCGATGTCTCGGAGGATCTCTGCGTTTCGATCATGCACAAGATCCTTCAGCGGGCGCGGGAGTACCGCACTTTCGTCCGCATCGATATGGAGTCGAGCGAATACACTCAACGGACGCTCGATCTCTTCGAACAGCGGCTCTACCCATCCTATCGGGAAAACGTTGGAATCGTGCTCCAGAGCTATCTCTACCGCACCTTTGCCGACGTTGAGCATGCGAATCTGACCAAAGCTCGTGTACGCATCTGCAAGGGTGCTTACAAGGAGCCGGAGACTGTAGCCTTCCCCGACAAGAAGGATGTCGACGCGAGCTACGTCCGCTCCATGCAGGCCCTGATGCAGTACGGGAACTACCCTGGTATCGCGACGCACGACGAAGCCATAATCCGGGAGGCGAAGCGATTCGCCAAAGAGCATCAGATCCCGCCCAGCCACTTCGAGTTCCAGATGCTGTATGGAGTACGTCGTGATCTGCAGGATCAGCTCGTGCGCGAAGGATATCGCATGCGAGTCTACGTGCCCTTTGGAACACAATGGTATCCGTATCTGATGCGGCGACTCGCCGAACGTCCGGCGAACGTGGCGTTCCTCGCGGGTAGTGTCTTCAAGGAGATGGTCGGCAAGCGCCGCCACCGGTAGTGGGACGATTTCTTCCCGGCGATCTTTCTAAGGGTGATCCGAACACAATCGGCGGCTACATGGCTGTGCACGACCGGCCGGCTGCGTTCGAGGGAAGCGATGGCGTGTCGTACAGTGTCGAGATCGTCACCGATTCGAGTGGAGACAGGACGCGTCCGTTTGCTGCGTATCTGCTTTTTGTGCGCTGGCGCGCGGGCGACCCGGTCGCAAGCGGCCATCTCGAAACCGATTTTCTCGCGTTCGCCGATACGGAGGGCGACGCGCGAAAATTGGTTGGCGCCATGCTGCTGAATGAAGTCAAGCTGCGACTCGACCAGCTAATCCAGTCAAGACGGGCAGAGCTCCTGCCGTGGTGGGACGCGATGCGCGAAGAGGGTAGCGCTTGACGCGAAAGGAAGGCGTCGTACTGAAAGGTACCGGCGGCATCTGGCACGTCCGCGCAGAAACTGGGGAGATTCACGAAGCGTCACTGCGCGGAAGGCTCAAACAGGAGCGCGACGAGAGCAACAAGCTGGCTGTCGGTGACCGCGTCGTGCTGGAGACGGATGAGCGGGGCGTGCAATGGGCGATCGCCGAGATTCTGCCCCGTCACTCCAAGCTCGCGCGCCGCGCGCCGGGTGCGGGACAGGGCGAGCGGATCGTGGCCGCCAATGTCGATCAGGTCGTCATAGTGTTCTCCGCCGCCAAGCCGGAGCCGCATCGAAGAATGCTCGATCGGTTTCTCGTGATAGCCGAGGGAAACTCGCTTCAATCGCGCATCGTCATCAACAAGATCGAGCTTGTCGATCGCGCCGAGACCGAGCGGACGTTCGCCGACTACGCCCGAGCCGGTTATCCGGTGCACTACACCAGCGTCAAGCAGCGAGTCGGCCTGACGGAGCTGCACGACGTGCTGGCGGGCAAGACCTCTGTGCTAACCGGCCCATCGGGAGTCGGGAAGTCGTCCCTCATGAATTCGATGTACCCCGGTCTGGATCTTCGCGTTGGCGAGATCAGCGAATCAGTGAACAAGGGACAGCACACGACGGTCGGTGCGCTGCTCCATCCATTGCCAGATGCCGGCTACGTCGTGGACACTCCGGGACTCCGCGAAGTAGGCATGTGGGGCCTGGCGTCCGAGCATCTCGACGAATGCTTCCGCGAGTTCGTCCCCCACATTCCCGAATGCCGTTTTGGAAACTGCACGCATCGCGTGGAACCGGGATGCGCGGTGATCAAGGCCGTGAAGGATGGCTCGATCAGCGCCGAGCGTTACGACAGCTACCTTCGGCTGCGCGAGGAGATAGAGGACTCGGAGAGGAAGTGGGCGCCGTACTCTGCTGCCTCCAAATCCGCCTCTAAATCGCAGAAGCGGCGGTAGGAACTGGCCACTAGCAACTATGCTACTGACGTCTCGCACCCGTTCAGTTGCTGTTGACGAGTACTATTGCGCCCCTAGGAGCCCTACTGTCCACGCAATCTGGATATCCGGCCTCAACGAATCCCTCACCGAACAGTATTTCGTCGCCGACAGCTCGATTGCGCGCAGCGCCTGATCCTTCTCGATCCCCTTGCCGCCGATTCGAAAATTGAGCGTGATGTACTTGTAACGGCGGGGGATTGTCTCGACGCGCTCACCTACGACATCGATTTCGAGCGACTCGATCGGCGTCCGCTGTTTCGCCAAAATATCGATCACATCGTACGAGACGCACGTCGCGAGCGCGCTCAGCAATGTCTCCGGTGGACTCTGACCCGTTTCCCCCTCACCATCGATGCGGGCCGTCGGGCCACCCGGACGTCCCGCATCGAAGCGGTGACCACCCACCCAATTGACGTGTATGAGCGACGGTTTCGACGCCGTCTTCGCCGGTGCTGGTGCCGTCACTTCTCCGGTCCCTTTTCGATTGGAGCGCGAACGGCATTCCCCCACTCGGTCCAGCTCCCGTCGTAATTCCTGACGCGGTCGTAGCCCAGGAGGTACGTGAGCACGAACCAGGTGTGGGAGGAGCGCTCGCCGATACGGCAGTAGGCGATGATGTCGTCCGCCTTCTTCAATCCCTTCTCTTTCTCATAGATCGCCCGCAACGACTCTGCGTCCTTGAAGCTTCCATCAGGATTTGCCGCTCGTGCCCACGGAACGCTCTTCGCGCCTTTGATGTGTCCGCCTCGCAGCGTGCCCTCCTGTGGATAGTCAGGCATATGCGTGCGTTGGCCGGAGTATTCTTCGGGCGAGCGCACGTCGATGAGTGGCTTTCCGCTCTCAGAGTGCTCGCGCGCCTGCTTGAAGAAAGCACGGATCTTTTCATCCGATCGCTTGGGCGCCTTGTAGCCGGTGCTCTGATACCGCGGTACGTCGGTGTTGAAAGGACGGCCTTCCTTTTCCCACTTGATGCGTCCGCCGTCCAACAGCTTGGCGTTGGTGAAGCCGAACAGCTGGAATACCCAGAAGGCATACGCTGCCCACCAGTTGTTCTTGTCGCCGTAAAAGATGACGGTGGTATTCTCGTCGATCCCCTTCTCGCGGAGAAGCTTCTCGAATTGCTCCGATGAGACATAATCGCGCAGCACCGGATCGTTCAGATCCTGATGCCAATCCACCTTCTGGGCTCCGGGAATGTGTCCGGTATCGTAGAGCAGAACGTCTTCGTCGCTCTCGATGATTCTTGTGGTCGGGTCGTCGAGATGGTCGGCGAGCCAGTTCGTGCTGACGAGAACTTCAGGGTGCACGTAGCCCTTGCCGGCGATGCCGGGATCGACGGCCGCTGCATTACTTGTGATTGTCGCCCCCATAGGTCGCTCCTGAAAAAGGAGAGCTTCTAGCATAATCAGGGAGAACGTGCGGCGGTGCAAGTAGAGGAGCTGGTAAGCACGTGTATCTTTGCTGAATGGGTGGCATGATTCAGGCGCAGATGGAGCCGTACTCGCGTCACGTGCTCGTATGCACGGGCAGCTTCTGCTCGCCGGATCGCCGCGGACGCCAGATCTATTCGCTGCTCGCCGAGCTGCTGGAGCGGGAAGATCTCCTCTTCGGTCCGCGGCGCGTGAAGCGTGGCGAAACGCCGTGCCTCGGCGTCTGCAGCAACGGGCCGGTTGTCGTCGTGTACCCGGAAGGAATCTGGTATTCGGAAGTCACGCCCGAGTTGCTCGAGCGAATCGTGGTCGAGCACCTCAAGCACGGGAAGCCAGTCGATGAAGCGATTTTTCACCGACTCTAGGGTGGCCGCGGGGCATATGGAATGCATTCGCTTCGCCCATCCCGCCAAGTGAGCCTGGTCAAGGGTTAGCGTTCGCCCACGTCCTTGCCTTACCTTTGAGCGCAACCGGTACGAGTCGCTGTGACGCCAACGCCATTCAATCCACGCAGGCTCGCGCTAGGGGCTGCGAAAAAACTGATCTTCGAGAACGAGGACCCGGAGACTGCGCTGGAGCGCATCGCCGGTCTCACACCGATCGACAACCGCGGGACTCTGAGCCCGGAGACCAAGTCCATGTCACGTACGCGCGCCACGATTCTGAATAATCTCGACGAGATGTACCGGGAAGCATTCGAGCGGGCAAAGGTATCTGGTGATCAGGCGCAAATGGCGACTCTCGATTTCGCCTATCGCCGGGAGCAGCTCTACTTCGAGATTCTTCTCGACGTTCGCGACGCATTAGAGCGCCGCTAGCTTGACGGTCGCTCGCCTCAGTGCCCCCGAGCTGTGAACAGTCTCTGGGGTTGGGTTGGATTCAACGTAGTCGTCCTGGCGATCCTCGCGCTCGACCTCGGAGTTCTGCACCGCAGGTCGGAGAAAGTCTCCCTCAGGGAAGCCGCCACCTGGAGCGCGGTGTGGGTCGCCCTCTCACTCGGTTTCGCGTTCGCGGTATACCGGACAATGGGAGAGGAGTCTGGTCTCGAGTTTCTTACGGGCTACCTGATCGAGTACGCGCTGTCCGTAGACAACATCTTTGTCTTCGTCCTGATCTTCACCTACTTCGGCGTGCCGGAGAAGTATCAGCACCGCGTCCTCTTCTGGGGAATCATCGGCGCCCTCGTATTGCGCGGCGTCATGATTGTCGCCGGCTCCGCACTGGTAACGCGATTCTCCTGGACGCTCTACATATTCGGAGCCTTCCTCGTCTTCACCGGTTTGAGGATGGCGCTCCAGAAAGATGAGAATGCCTACAACCCCGACCGCGACCCCGTGCTCCGTCTCGCGCGCCGGTTGATACCGGTGACCGATGAATATCGTGGCGACAAGTTTTTTGTTCGCGAGCCCGACAAGACGGGGAAGACTCGCTACGCGGCCACTCCGCTCTTCATCGTCCTGCTGATCGTCGACACCACCGATATCATCTTCGCCACCGACTCGATCCCTGCGATATTCGCCGTCACGCGCGATCCTTTCATCGTCTACACGTCGAACATCTGCGCGGTGCTGGGACTGAGGGCCCTGTATTTCCTGCTGGCGAGCATCGTCGACAAATTCGTCTATCTCAAGCTCGGACTGTCGTTCGTCCTCGTCTTCATTGGCGGGAAGATGCTACTCGAGCACTTCGTTCACCTGCCGATCGTCGCGTCACTCGGCGTGGTTGGGGCGGTCCTCGCTGCCTCGATTCTGGCGTCGCTAAGGTGGCCGCGGACAGGGCACTAAAGCACAACTGTGGGTTACGCTAAAGCCGAGAACCACGTCTTTGTGGGGACTTTCTCTCCTTTTCCATATACCTCAGGATTTCAGCATGAGATTCGCTTCACGCCTCGCCAGCGCGGCGGCGCTTGTCGTAACTCCAATTTCATATGCAGTCGCACAAGCGCCAGACAAAACCCTGGCGATGGACTTTCGCACGACTATTTCGGTACTTGGAACCCCGGATACCGGCTTGATCGTCGGCCACGCGGTGGGCACCGCCGACAAAATGCGGCTCGACGTATCCATGAAGGGACAGAAAGCCCAGGTCAGTCCCCTCGCGGACAGCACCGTCAGCATGATCGTAAGCGACAGCGGCAGGACGATCACCTATCTCGATTCGAAAAAGAACCAGTTTCTGCGGATGAGACCGGCCGAGATGGTCGAGCAGGCACAGAAGATGGGCGGGATGAAGATGGATTTCTCCGAGACGGTTGCGAAAGTCGATAGCCTTGGAGCGGGTCCTTCAGTCGTTGGCCATCCGACTTCGCACTATCGCGTCACCACTGGCATGACGATGACCATCAGCGCGATGGGCCAGCAGCAAACCGTAAAGATCGCCAGTACCAGCGACACCTACTACGCGACGGACATAAAGGGAAATCTGAATCCCTTCGCGAGCGTGAGCGGCGCGGACATGGCGAACGTGTTTGGAACCACCAACAAGGACTTCGCCGACAAGATGAGAGCGGTGCAGCAGAAGCTCCCCAAGGGAACGCCAGTGAGGGCATTGAGCTCGTCCACGATAGTGGCGCAAGGGCAGACGCGAGTCACCAACACAGTGGCGGAAGTCACCGGAATCCAATGGGTCGACACGGACCCCAAGGCCTTCGAAGTTCCTTCTACCTACACAGCACTGCAATTGCCGGGAATGGGCGGCACCTCAAGTGGTGCAATTCCGCCGAAGTAACCGGATCATTTACGGATATGAAAAGGGCGGCCAGCGATGGCCGCCCTTTTCTTTCTGGATCGCCCTCAGGAATCGATCAGAACTTCACGATCTCTTCATAAGCCTTCTTGAAATCCTCCACCTGCGGCAGAATCGCATCCTCCAGCCGCGGCGCGTAACCAACGAAAGTATCGTCGGATGCTACCCGCTTCACCGGCGCGTCGAGCCACGCGAAGCACTCATCGGCTATCGCTGCGGCGATCTCGGCCCCGTAACCCCAGGATATCGAGTCCTCGTAACCGACGATCACTCGCGAGTTCTTCTTCACCGATGCGAAGACCGTTTCGCGGTCCCACGGGCTCAGGGTTCGCAGATCGATCACCTCGACCGAGATCCCGCTGTCCGCAACCGCGTTCGCAGCCACGATGGCGCGCTGGAGCGTAGCTCCGTACGTGACGACCGTAATGTCCGTGCCTTCGCGCACCACCTTCGCTTTGCCGAAGGGGATCATGAAGTTCGGGCCCGGGTACGGCGACTTGTTGTAAGTCTGGCGGTAGAGATGCTTGTGCTCGAGGAAGAGGACGGGGTCCTCGCACCTGATCGCCGTCCGCAGCAATCCATTCGCATCGAGAGCCGTCGCCGGGCAGACGACTCGCAAACCTGGGCAGTGAGTGAAGATCGACGCGCCCGTCTGAGAATGGTAAATGGCGCCTCGAATGTACCCGCCATAGGTAGTTCTCACGACGACAGGCGCGGCGAAGTTGTTATTCGACCGCCAGCGCATCGTCGCAAGCTCGTCACGAATCTGCATGTAAGCGGGCCAGATGTAATCGAAGAACTGAACCTCGACGACCGGCTTGAATCCGCGAGTCGCCAGCCCGATCGCGCGACCAACTATGTTCGCTTCCGCCAGCGGCGAATTGTAGACACGGGCTCCGCCGAACTCCTTCTGGAGGCCCCACGTCACCTTGAAGACGCCACCCTTGCCCTTCACCTTGCCCAGGT
>JALYZH010000310.1 GCA_030948945.1 Gemmatimonadota bacterium
AGAAGCGCGCGGCCACTTCTGATTCCGTGTACCAGCGAGTCCAGGGTGACTACCAGACGCGCCTGCGTGAGGTGTCGAGCAAACTGGCGGAGCGTGCCGGCGAGCTGCGTGAGAACATTGACGGGCTGACCGCGAGACTCGAGGAAATCATTCGTCAGGAAACCCAGCAGCGCGACGCACGGCAGGAAGCGGAATTGCGGGCGGCAGTAGGCGAATACACCGACAAGCAATGGAAGGAAATCGGCGGCGCGTGGGACAAGGAGCTGGCCCGACTGGCGAAGGAAAAAAATGCCATCGATGCGCAGCTGAACGAGCTGAACCGGATCTTCGCGCTCAGCATCAAGGAAAAGCAGTCCGAAGCCGCGGCGCTCGCTCGATCAAACTCCGGGGACGGATCACGAGCGCCCATATCTCCCGTAGTGCCGCGTCCGGCCATCCCTGAGCTGCCGACACTGAATCCGCCATCGCGCGTCGAGCAAACTGCAACGCGAACGCAGAACCCGTCGCCTGCCGCGGGTCGTTCGCCGTTCGATGAGTTTCCGGTGCTGCGCCCGGGCTCTGGCACCAGCACACCACCACAGACGACTACGGCGGTGGCAACCCCACCATCGGTCCCAAAGAGTGGAGCCGCGCAGGATCCCCGATCAGAGCAGCACAAGACACTCAAGTGCCCCGAGTGCGGAGCGGCGAATTACCCGACGGAGTGGTACTGCGAGCGATGTGGCGGAGAGCTGGCCACGATGTAAAAAAAAAAGAGGCGCCGAGAGGCGCCTCTTCGATTTCAGGTTGCTGGCCTACCTGGAGGCCTTCGCGAGCCGGCTCTTGTGCCGTGCGGCAGCATTCTTGTGAATGAGTCCCTTGCGCGACGCGCGATCGAGAAGCTTGACCGCCGCAAGCTTTTCCTCTGCGTTTCCGCTCGCGGATGCACGCTTGAGCGCGGTGCGAAGCGCGGATCTCTGGGCGCGGTTTCGGATCGCGGCGGCGCGCGATTTCCGCATGTTCTTTTTCGCTGAAGCAATATTGGGCACGAACTGATCTCCGGGATTTCTTGACTGGAATCTTAGCCGCGAAATGTGCGTCTTATGCGGTCGTATGTCAAGTTGCCGCACGACGTTATGGCGCGCATTAGAGATTACTTTTCTCGCTTCACTCGGCGGGAAGCCCGGAAAATATTCCTTGAATCAGCAAAGCCTGCCAGCACGCTCGCAGAACTGCTAACTTCTACGCGCGGAATCCATCACTCCAACCCGGAAGAGATTGGACAAGTTTCAGAACTTCATTCTCATCGCGCCGGTCCTCCTGTTTTCCATGGTTGCGCACGAGTACGCGCACGGTTACGCGGCGCTCAAGCAGGGAGACACGACTGCCTACTCCCTCGGGCGGCTAACCTGGAATCCGATTCCGCACATAGATCCGTTCATGACGATTCTGCTGCCGCTGCTTACGTACTTCACCACCGGCATTGCGTTCGGCGGAGCCAAGCCCGTTCCGGTGATTCCGCGCAACTACAGGAATTTCAAGCGGGGCGACATCATCGTATCACTCGCCGGCGTGGCGACCAACTTTCTGATCGCGATTTGCTGCGTGCCTCTCATCATTGCAGTGGGAGCGATCGGCCGCGCGTTTCCCGCGCTCGCTGAAAGTTGCGCTCTCGTTCAAAAGATGCTGTTGTACGGCGTGCTGATCAATCTCGCTCTCGCCGCATTCAACCTGATCCCGATTCCTCCGCTCGACGGCTCGCACGTGTTCAAGTACATCCTGCCACCGGCGTGGGCTCTCAATTATCAACGGCTGGGCGCACAGGGTTTGCTGATACTCTTCCTCCTGATCAGTTTCGGCGGCCCGATTCTAAGTCTTTGGTTCAAGCCCGTGTTGTTTCTCGACCGCCTGGCCACCCGCGCGGTCTTCCCTTACATCCTGCCCAGCCAATGGACGATGTAGCGCTGCGCGCGGCTCCGAATTCTGGCGCGTCGGAGGTGTTCGTCGTGGAGCTGGCCGAGTTCTCCGGTCCGCTCGATCTCTTGCTGTCGCTGATTCGTGACGAGCAGATAGACATCTACGACATCCCTATCGCACGAATCGCCGAGCAATTTCTCGCCCGCATATCATCGCTCAAGCTCGATGAGGCTGCCGATTACCTGGAGATGGCTGCGCGCCTCGTTCGCATCAAGGCGCAAATGCTTCTGCCCAAACGCGAGGACGAAGATGTATGGGACGATCCCCGCGCTGAGCTGGTGAGGCGCCTGCTCGAGTACCAGCAAGTGCGTGAGGTCGTCGATGTGCTCGAGCGGCGGAGCGAAGAGCGAAGAGGAAGATTTGCGCGTGCCTACACCCAGCAGGCGGTCCAGCTGCCGGTCGCGGTTCCGCTCAGGATATCATTGCCCGAGTTGCTGAGCGCGGTCGACCGGGTCCTGCGTCTGGCGCGCAAGCCACACGTGCACGACGTCGTCCCGCGCGCGCTTGACGTGGACGGAGCCATAGGGATCGTCCGCGCGCTACTCGCGATCCGCGCCAACGCACAGTGGAAGGACGTTCTCCCCAGAAAAGCCGAGCCATGGGAGGTATTATCTCTGCTCCTCGCGCTCCTCGAGCTCGCCAAGCTCGGCGAGCTTCGACTGCTGCAGCCACGTCCATTCGCTGCATTTCAGATAAGCCGTGACTCCTCTAGCGAAGCTGCTTGAGGCCGCGCTCTTCGCGAGCGCGGCCCCGGTCCCGGTCGATGCGTTGCGCCTCATGGCTGCGCATGCGGACGACGGCGAGTCGACGCTGGAGTCTGCACTCGCCGAGCTGCGTGATCACTACGACAACGAGGGTCACGGAGTCGAACTGACCGAAGTTGCGGGCGGCTGGCAGATTCTCACCCGACCCGAGTACACCGAAGCGATCGAGCGGGCGCAGCTCGCGTCACGTCCGGCGCGACTGTCGGCGGCGGCACTCGAGACCCTGGCTATCATCGCGTATCGTCAGCCGATTGGGCGAGCTGAGATCGAGGAGATTCGCGGCGTGGGTGCGGGCGCAATTCTCAAGTCCCTCAACGAGCGTGGACTGATCGACATCGTTGGGCGAGGGGAAGGACTGGGACGACCATTGCTGTACGGCACGACACTAGCGTTCCTCGAGCAGTTCGCACTCAGACATCTCGAGGAGCTTCCGCGCGCCGACGAGCTCGCCATTGCGCTTCGAGCCCCGAGAGTGGCGACTCCGACGTCGGTACCGGTGAGCAAGGACAACGGCGAGGCCCCGCCACGGGCTGATTGATGCCCGACTCGATGCGAATTCAGCGCGCACTGGCGCGCGCCGGAATCGCCTCACGTCGCGGCGCCGAAGAGTTGGTAGCGGCGGGTCGAGTCCAGATCAACGGCGCCGTTGCAGTAACGGGGCAGAGCGTGGATCCGGCGCGGGACACAATCACCGTCGATGGCAGGAAAGTGGGAGCACCCGTCGAAGCCCAGTGGATCGTACTCAATAAGCCCGCGGGAGTCCTCACCACTCGCGCCGATCCTGGGGGTCGCCGAACCGTATTCGATCTCGTCGAAGACGTGCCCGGCCTGACCTACGTCGGGCGGCTCGATTACATGACCGAAGGCGTCCTCTTGTTCACCACTGACGGAGACGCGGCGCACAAATTGACACATCCGAGCAGCGAAATCGAGAGAACGTACGTAGCTACCGTGCGAGGGGACGGCGCGAACGCGGCACGAGCGGCGTTGAGAGGGGTAGAGTTGGAAGATGGGCTCGTCGTCCCGCGTAACGTGTCGGCAAGACAAGTTGGTCGCGGCCTGTGGGATGTGGAGCTAACGATCGCGGAAGGGAAGACGCGTGAAGTGAGAAGACTATGTGAAGCGCTCGATCTCAGGGTCGAGCGTCTCGTACGCACGAAATTCGGACCGGTAAAGCTGGGATCATTGGAATCTGGAAGGACGCGAGGGCTGACAGCCCGCGAAAACGAAATCATCTCCGCCTTTACCAGGGTCGGCGGAAGCAAGACCACCAAGCGAGGACCAATACGTGACCGGAAACACCACAACAGCCGCTGATGCATCGATAGTTCAGGAGGTCGTGCGCCAGGTCGGCCGGCGCATCGTCGGCCAGGAGTACATGGTCGAGCGACTCCTCATAAGTCTGCTCACTGGCGGCCACGTGCTTCTCGAGGGTGTTCCGGGACTCGCGAAAACGCTGACTGTGCGGACCCTGGCCGAGACGATCAATACCACCTTCAGTCGCATCCAGTTCACTCCGGATCTTTTGCCGGCTGACGTCGTGGGAACTCAGATCTACGACCAGTCCAACGGAAAATTCTCGGTCAAGAAAGGTCCGATCTTCGCCAACATCATCCTGGCCGACGAAATCAATCGCGCTCCCGCCAAGGTGCAGGCGGCCCTGCTCGAGGCGA